>CAXNEP010000017.1:0-15521 GCA_964200865.1 Cypionkella sp.
GCATCCACAGGCAAGGTATGCCATCAGACATATCTCAGCCCTTTAGCGGCTAGGGCAGGGCGCATGTCATATAGATCAAGGCCCAGCACGCCTGCGGCCAGCTTTGCGCGTTTGGCCTCCTCGGTCGCAAGGCGCTTGTTGGCGGCGTCTAACACAGCCTCAGCCTCGGCATACCGCACCACGACAACACCATCATCATCGGCCACCACGATATCGCCCGCATGAATGGTTTGGCCTGCGCAGACAATGGGCACATTCACATCGCCCAGTGTTTCTTTGACTGTGCCCTGCGCCGAAATCGCGCGCGACCAAACGGGAAAGCCCATGGCCGTTAAATCGCGCACATCGCGCACGCCTGCATCGATAATCAGCCCCTTGCACCCCCGCGCCATGGCAGATGTTGCCAGCAAATCGCCGAAATATCCCATATCGCAGGGTGCAGTTGGGGCCAGCACCAACAAATCGCCCGCGCGCAGCTGTTCGATGGCGACATGCAGCATCCAGTTATCACCGGGCGGGGCAGAGATGGTCACGGCACTGCCCGCCACCTGCGCGCCTGCATAGATAGGGCGCATCGCTGAGGCAAGGCAGCCGCGGCGGCCCTGCGCCTCGTGCACGGTGGCGACCCCTGCGCGCGCCAGCCCGTCGATCACCGCTTGCGGCGCACGGGGGATGTTTTGAATGACCTGCGGCATGTTAGTGATCCTTTTTTACAGGCGGGGTGCCGTGGGTATGGAAGGTGTCAATCGTCTTCAACCCCCAAGCCTGCCCTCTTTTGCGCTCGGTTTCTGTCCAGACCACGGTCTGCCAGTCAGGATCAAGGATCAGCCGCGCGCCTGCATTGGCCAGCTCAACACGGTTGCCAGCAGGCTCCCACACATACAAAAAGAACGTGCCTTGAATGGCGTGCTTGTGCGGCCCTGTTTCGATATGCACGCCGTTTTGTAAAAAGATGTCAGCGGCGCGCAGGATATCCTCGCGCTGATCGGTCGCATAGGTAACGTGGTGCAGCCGCCCGTGGCCGCCGCCATGCTCTTCGGTGCAGGCCAGATCATAGGTTTTGTTGTTGACAGTAAACCACGCGCCGCCCGTGCGGCCATTGTCCAGCTGGATCATTTCCGTCACGCGCGAACCCAGACAGGTTTCCATAAAGCGGCGAAATTCGGCCACATCGGCGGCCAGTAGGTTCAAATGGTCAAAACGGCGAGGGGCCGCGCCCGTAAAGGCGGTGGCGGTGTTTTTCAACGCTGGTGCCTCCGCCCCTTGCCCCTTATCTTTGCGGGTTTCCCAATAAATTTCAAACATATGGCCAAACGGGTCTTCAAAGCGAAAGGCGCGCCCGTGGCTAAGATCGCCGTCTACCCAGCCATGCGTTTTGTAGCCTGATGCCTGAATTATGGCCACTTGGGCTGCCAAATCCTGCGCCGATGCCGCGCGATAGCCGATATGGCCCACCCCCGTGGTATGGTGGCGGGTCAGTTTCAGCGTGCAGATTTCATAATCGTCCCACGCGCGCAAATAGGCGCTGCTGGCATCTTGGGCAGACAGTTTCAGCCCATAGACACGGGTAAAGAAATCAAGGCTTTGGTCAAACTTGTCGGTATAAACCTCGACATGACCCAGATGCGCGATATGTCCCATCACAGTTCATCCACAGTGCGGGGGAACATCGACTGGAACCCTTCGGCATACAGCGCCGCGCGCCCGCCCGATTGCCCGCCCGAATTGCGCTGAAAATGGTTGGCGCGGTTTTGCGCGACACGGGTGTAAAATTCCCACAGATGCTCCTGCCCCTCCATACATTCAATCGCAGCGCGCTTTTTGTCCCAGACTGGGGTGATGTCTAAGAATGTGTCAGGCTTCCAGCCCATCTGCTCGGTTTGGTGGGGTTCAAACAGATAAAGCTGCGGTGCGCCCAGCACCTTTTGGCTGGGGTTATGCCCCCAAGCCTGCGCGATCATGCGGCATTCTAGGGCGACTTGCGTGGCATACATATGATCGGTGTTGTAGGGGTCGAAGGCGCTATGGCTCATCATAAAGGCAGGCTGTACCGCGCGGATTATGTGTACAAGGCGCATCTTGTCTTCATCTGTCAGGCGCAGCGGGTAATCGCCCAAATCCATGCAGATCAGATCATGCACGCCCAGCGCCTTGGCGGCGGCCTCTGCCTCGGCGCGGCGGGCGGATTTGACAACATCCAGCGTCATGCCCGGCTTTTTCCACAGCTTAGCAGATTCGCCACGCTCGCCAAAAGACAGGCAAACAACAGTAACTTGATACCCCATCGCCGCATGCAGGGCGATGGCCCCGCCACAGCGCCACACAAAATCGGCAGCATGGGCAGAAATGATAAGGGCAGTCTTTGGCGCGGTCATGGTGGGAATCCTAAGCGGTTGCTGTGCCCGCAACATGGGCACAAACGAGGGCAAGGCCAATTCAAATCCTGCGCGCTTTGCATCACTTTTTGCTATAGATGCTTGTAATTCTGGACGCAGGGCGGCACTGTAGACTTTACATGAGTAGGGTAAGCAGCATGCAAAAAATTGGGTTCGTTGGCTTTGGCGAGGCGGGGCTTGCCTTTGCAAAGGGATTAGGCGGGCAGGCGCGCCTGCTGGCCTATGACGCAAAGCTGGATGATCCCGCATGCAAAAGCGCGATGCAGGCACAAATGCAGGCGGGCGGTGCGCAGCCCTGCACCCTTGCGGAGTTGAAGGCCTCAGATGCCGTTTTTTGCCTTGTGACGGCAGATCAGGCGTTGGCAGCGGCGCAGCACGCTGCGCCGCATTTGGCGACAGGTAGCCTGTGGCTGGACGGCAATTCTTGCGCGCCCAGCACCAAACGCGCCGCCCAAGCCGTGATTGCTGCTGCGGGCGGCGCTTATGTTGACATGGCCATCATGGCCCCAGTGCATACGATGGGGCATGAAACGCCCGTTCTGGTTTCGGGGCCACATACTGAGGGGGCTTTGACGCTTGTGCAGAAGTTGGGCATGAAAGGTGCAGCGGCAGGTGCAAATGTTGGCGATGCCTCGACCATCAAGATGCTGCGTTCGGTCATCATCAAAGGGATGGAGGCGCTGACCGCCGAGGCGTTTTTGGCGGCACGGCGGGCGGGGGTGGAACAGGCGGTGATTGCCTCATTGCAGGCATCCGACGACGGTATCGATTGGCAGGCGCGCGGGGCCTATAATTTGGAACGCATGCTGGTGCATGGCGCGCGCCGCGCCGCCGAAATGCAAGAGGTTGTCCGCTGTCTGCAAGATTTGGGGCTACCCAGCCGCATGGCATCGGCCACGGCAACATGGCAGGCAGAGCTTGCCGCATTGGGCCCAGCGGCTGGCCCCGATGATCTGGCCGCGCGCGCTGATCTGGTCTTGCAGGCGATGGTATGACGATCAGTTTGCGGCATTTGCGTATTGTGCTGGGGGTTGCCGATACGCGGTCGCTGACCCAAGCGGCGGCGCTGGCCCGTGTGTCGCAGCCTGCGGTTTCTGCGGCGCTGAATGGCATCGAAACGGCCTATGGCACGCCGATTTTTCTGCGGCACCCGTCAGGATTTACCCTAACCCCAGCAGGCGAGGCTGTGGCCCTGCGCATTCGCCGCGCGTTTTCGCTGCTTGACCCAGCCTTGGCCGACCTTGCCCCGCGCCTGACGCTGACGGCCACAATTGCCCAACTCACTGCATTAATTTCGGTGTCCGAATGCGAAAGCTTTTCTGGGGCCGCGCGCAAGTTAGGCTTGGCGCAGCCCAGCGTGCACCGCGCCGTGCGCCAAATTGAACGCGAAGCAGGGCGCGCGTTGTTTGATCGCAGCCCGCATGGGGTGATTGCCACGCGCGCCGTGCGCCAATTGGCCATTGCCGCCCGCCTTGCCTTTACCGAACTGGAACACGCCAAGGCCGATGTGGCCGACCTAGCAGGGCGCGAGGTTGGGCGCATTATCATTGGCGCAATGCCCCTATCGCGCGCCGTGCTGCTGGGCCCCGCCATTGCCCAGTTTCGCGCGGCATGGAAAAGCCTGCCTTTGCAGGTGATCGAAGGGCCCTATGCGGAACTTCTTCTTGGCCTTGCGCGCGGCGAGGTGGATTTCTTGATTGGCGCGCTGCGCCCATCCAGCGATGACGTGCATCAAGAGGCATTGTTTTATGACGAGCTGTCCATCGTCGCCCGCCCAGACCATCCTGCCCTACAAGGCGCGGCCAGCTTGCAAGATTTGGCACAATTTCCGTGGGTTGTGCCCGCGCTGGCCACCCCCGCGCGCGATCAATTTACGGCGATGTTTGCAGGCAATGGGAGAGAGGTTCCGCAAAACTTGGTGGAAACAGGTTCGATGGTTTTGCTGGCCGATTTGGTGGAAAAATCCGATCATTTGGGCTTTGTGTCGCGCAGGCAAGTGGCGCGCGATATTGCGCAGGGGCGGCTGGCGCGGGTGCCCTATACGCCGCAGGGCACGTTGCGCCCCATTGGGCTGACGACGCGCAAAAACTGGCATCCCACGCGGGCGCAGAATGAAATGATTGCCATCGTGCGCAATCTGGCTAAGGGCCTTGGGTAGACCAGTCTATCCAGCAGCCAATTTCCGAAACTTTCGCAAAATGCGCTGCAATTCCATTTTCTCAGCCTCGGTCAGGCAGGCGAACAGGCTGCTTTCATGCGCGGCGGCAGATGCTTTGGCCTTGGCCGCCAATTGCTGGCCCGCTGTGGTGGGCATCAGCGCATGACGCCGCCGATCTTGGGCCACGGGCGCGCGAATAATCAGCCCGCGCCCTGCCAATTCGTCAATAATGGTGACAAGGTTGGATCGTTCGATTTGTAGCGCATCGGCCAATTGAGTTTGCGTCAGCCCAGGTTCGCCCACAATGATCGACAGGGCCGAAAAGGACACCGCGCGCAGATCATAATCTGACAGCGCGCGCGCAAAATCGGCCTGCACAATGGATAGGGCGCGTTTCATGGCATAGCCGATAAAGCCCGACAAATGACGGTCGGTTTCTTGCGGCGCGCTTATCGCAATGTCTTGGTCGGCGATGGTATCCATAAGATGCGGCTCCGATGGTCTGCCATGCCAGTATGATTGCGGCAAAGCCAATTAGCAATGCTTTACCAATGTTTTGCATTAGAACAATACCCAGCCCGCCCGCGCGGCGCTGCCTATTTGGGCGGCAGACGAACCCCGCCATCCAAACGGATCACCTCGCCGTTCAGATAGCTGTTGGTCAGGCACATCAGCACCACATCTGCAAATTCGGCAGGATCGCCAAGGCGGGGCGGAAAGGGGATTGATCCTGCAATGCCAGCTTGCACATCGGCGGGCAGTTCGGCCAGCAGCGGCGTTAGGAAAATGCCGGGGGCCACCGTGTTCACCCGAATGCCAAACCGCGCCAATTCGCGCGCCGCAGGCAGGGCCATGGCAACAATTCCGCCCTTCGATGCTGCATATGCCGCCTGCCCAATTTGCCCATCAAAGGCGGCGACCGATGCGGTGTTCACAATTGCCCCGCGCGCCCCATCGCCATCGGGATCATTGCCTTGCATCCGCGCGGCCGCCAACCGCAGCATGTTGAATGTTCCAATCAGGTTCACGTGAATAGTGCGTTCAAATGCGCCCAAATCCATCGGCCCATCGCGCCCCACAATGCGCGACGCCCCGCCGATGCCTGCGCAGTTCACCAGCCCGCGCAACGGGCCCATGGCAGCAATCGCCGCGTCCAGCGCTGCGCCTGCGTTGGCATCGGTTACATCCAGCGTCAGTGCGTGGCCACCCACGGATGTGGCAACCCGCGCCGCGCCTTCGCTGCTGCGGTCAATCACCGTCACCCGCGCACCGCGGCTCGCCAAGGCGCGGGCCACCGCCTCGCCCAGACCCGATCCGCCGCCTGTCACTGCAATATGTGCGCCATCGATCCGCATCATTTCTTCACCTTCCAATCGGCGGTAATCACCGCAGGGTCACCTGCCCAAAGGCTGGCCACCAAATCTGCCCGCTCGCGCAACACAGCGCGCTGATTGACCGACCCCTTATCGGTGACCTCGCCCGCCGCAAAGCTTAGCGGCGCTTCCATAACGCGCGCGGCTACAACACGCGCCGCGCTGCCTGTGGCAGTTCTTGCATGGGCAGACAGCGCGTCGGTCAGGGCGTCTCGCACGGCGGGATGGGCCAAAACATCCTCGGCGCTGGCAGCCGCACTTGCACCCGCAATGTCGCGCAAACTGGCCCAGTTCGGCACCAGCAGTGCGCGCAGATCGTCTTTTCCCTCGCCCGCGATGACCGCATCGGAAATCAGCCCACCCATAGCGTTGACCAATGCAGCCCGCAGCGCGCCAACTGCTACCCAAGTGCCTGTGGCCAGCTTAAAATTCTCGGCCAAGCGGCCGTCAAAGATAAAGCCCGCGCTTGGGTTACCCTCTTCGGCAAAACGCAGGGCATCGCCCAGTTTGTAATAGCCCTCATCATCAAAAGCGTCTGTCGTAAGCGCCGCGTTGCGCCAATATCCGGGTGTGATCGAAGGGCTTTTCAGCCGCGCCTCTAATTTGCCTTCTTGTGGCACCAGTTTCAACGTAACGCCCAAGGCGGGCACGCCAATGTTTCCGGGCCTATCCTTTTTGTCGCTATAATATAGCGCAAACGGCCCGGTTTCTGTGGCCCCAAGGCCAGATACAATCGGCACGCCCCCATCGACATGGCGGGCCGCGACCAATGCCAGCCTATCCCAAACGGGCTGGCTCATGCCCGCGCCTGCATACATCAGCATCCGCAGGCGCGAGAAGAATGTATTGGTCAGGGCGGCGTCCGTCTCCATTGCATCTAGCAAAAACTGATAGCCGATGGGCACGTTGAAATACCATGTCGGGGCCACTTCGCGCAGGGTGCGGATGGTTTTGCCAATATCGGCAGGGGTTGGGCGGCCGTCGTCGATGTAATAGGTGCCGCCGTTATAAATCGCCATGTTGAACACTTTGTTGCCGCTGGCGGTGTGGTTCCACGGGGCCCAATCCACCAAAACGGGCGGCTCTGCGGCCAAAAAGTCATAGGCCGCCGCCACCATGGCCTGATTGGCGCACAACATTTGCTGGGTTTGGATCACCGCCTTGGGGCTGCCCGTGGTGCCCGAGGTGAACAGGAACTTGGCTACAGTATCAGGGCCAACGGCGGCATGTGCCGCGCGTGATGCAGTTGAGACGGGGGTTTGCAAAAGGCTGTCATAGGCCAAATAGGGGCGCATATCGCTGCGGCCCGTTTGGCTGACCAGCGGCACATCGGGGGCAAAAACCGCATCAATCGCAGGCAGAAATTTGGCGGCATGATCGGCAAAAACCATGCCTGGCGTTAATTGATCGATGACCGAAGCCAGCTTGCCGCGATCATCGCCAGACAGAGCATAGGCAGGCGAAAGCGCTGCCGAAGGGATGCCCACATGCTGCGCGCCCAGGGCCATCAGCGCATGCGACAGGCTGTTGCCCGACAGAATGAGCAGCGGGCGATCTACCGATAGGCCCGCCGCAAGCAGAGCAGAGCCAATGGCCCATATCGACTGCGCGCCCTGCCCATAGCTGACGCGCAGCCACTGCCCATCTGCGCCGCGCTCGGCCATCCAAATGCGGTCAGGGTCGGTATTGGCCCAATGCAAGAAACGTTCGGTGATGCAGCGCGGCCAATCTTGCAGGCCTGCGGACTGCCGTATCAGGATGCTGCCATCAGCTTGCGTTTCGCTGATCAAGCCTGTTCTATCATAGGCACTTTGCATGTTTTCCCCCCGAAACCGCTGCGCGCCCAGCGGGTATGCTGGGCACATATAGTTATTTGATATAACAATAATCGCGCAATGATATTTCCGCAAGACAAGAGTTGTTTACAGGATAATATTTATATCATATAACAATATTCAGACCCGAAGGGGAAACCTATTTGCACGAGGCCTAACATGGACGGATCGATCGACCAACTGGTCACCTACAGCTTGCAAGACGACATCGCGCTGATCGGGCTAAACCGCCCTGAAAAGCGTAACGCCGTTTCTGACCGCGTTGTCGAAGCGCTGCACATCATGGTTGAGCGCGCCCAAGTTGAGGCGAAGGCCGCCGTGATCTGGGGCACTGGCAAGCATTTCTGCGCGGGGCTAGATCTGGCCGAGCATGCTGAAAAACCCCTGATTGCCGCCGTTCAAGGCTCGCGCCGCTGGCACCGCATTTTTGATGGTATTGAACGCGGCGGCATCCCCTTTGTTGTAGCGATGCAAGGCGCGGTTGTGGGCGGCGGGTTTGAACTGGCATCAGCCGCGCATATCCGCGTGGCAGATGAAACGGCATTCTTTGGCCTGCCCGAAGGCACGCGCGGCATTTTCGTGGGCGGGGGCGGTTCGGTACGCATCGCACGCCTGATCGGATCGCAGCGCATGGGCGATATGATGCTGACAGGGCGCACAGTATCGCCCCAGCAGATGGAGGCGTGGGGCGGCGTATCCTATGTGGTGCCCGCAGGCACTGCCGTTGAAAAGGCGATTGAACTGGCCAAGACCGCCGCGTTAAATGCGCCCATGTCGAACTATGCCATCATCAACGCCCTGCCGCGCATTCGCGATATGTCTTCGGAAGATGGGCTGTTTGTGGAAAGCCTGATGTCCTCGCTCACCTCGGTCACGCCAGAGGCGACAGAGCGCTTGCGCGCGTTTTTGGAAAAGCGCACCGAAAAACTGGCCGCACCCAAGGAGTAGGCGATGAACCTTGACGATATTATCGCCATCGATTTCCACACCCACGCCGAAGAGCCGTGCAATTGCCACCGCGATGACGGGTATAACGAATTTCAGGCAGGCATGGCGGCCTATTTCAAAAACCCTGCGGGGGTGGATGGGATGCTGCCCACCGTTCCCGAAACGGCAGCCTATTACCGCGAGCGTAAGATTGCAGCGGTGATTTTTGGCGTGGACGCAGAACGTAACACGGGCTTTTATCGCCACAATAACGAAGAAATCGCCCAACATTGCGCCGAAAACAGCGATATTCTGATTCCCTTCGCCAGCATCGACCCCGCCAAGGGCAAAGTCGGCGCGCGCGAAGCGCGGCGGCTTGTGCGCGAATTTGGCGTCAAGGGGTTTAAATTTCACCCCACCATGCAGGGATTTTTCCCGAACGATCCTATGGCATTTCCGCTGTATGACGCCATTCAGGAAGAAGGCGCGATTGCCCTGTTTCACACGGGCCAAACGGGGGTAGGGTCTGGTATGCGCGGCGGTATGGGGATGCGGCTGAAATATTCCGACCCCATCCATATCGACGATGTTGCCGTTGATTTTCCCGATATGACCATTGTTCTGGCCCATCCGTCCTTTCCTTGGACAGAAGAAGGTCTGGCTGTGGCCCAGCATAAGCCCAATGTGTATATCGACATGTCTGGCTGGTCGCCCAAATATTTCCCGCCGATTTTCGTGCATTACGCCAATACGATCTTGAAGAAAAAGATGCTGTTCGGGTCAGACTGGCCCGCCATCACCCCTGATCGCTGGCTGAAAGATTTCGCAGATATTCCAATCCGCGATGAAGTCCGCCCGTTGATCCTGAAGGAAAACGCAAAGCTGATTCTGAAACTGTAAGGGCTTAATGTATACATTTCTGGGAAATCTTGGTATCTTGCAAATGTATACATCAAAGGCCCCCAGATGACCGATCAGAAAAGCGGAACCCACGCCCAGCGCGCGCTGATTACACTGCGCCAGCGCATTTTGAATGGCCAAATTGCGGGTGGAACGCGCCTGTTCGAAGTGGCCTTGGCCGAAGAATTGGGCATATCTCGTACACCCGTGCGCGCCGCGCTGGCCCGCCTTGCCGAAGAGGCGCTGCTAGATCGCACATCTGGCGGCGGCTTTGCCGTGCGCAGTTTTGCAGTGCGCGATGTGGTTGATACGATAGAATTGCGCGGCGTGCTGGAAGGCACGGCCGCAAGGCTGGCAGCCGAACGCGGTGTTCCTGCCGACATGTTGGCGCAGGCGCGCGAGATTATCCGCCAGATTGACAGGCTTTTCAGCAATGAAACCATTGATATGGAGGGGTATTCGGCACTGAATACCCGCTTTCATGCCCATCTTGCCCACATGTCGCAAAGCGATGTGATCCAGCGGCAAATTGAACGAATTATCACGCTGCCTTTCGCTTCCCCCTCTGCTTTTCTGGATGACCATTCACACCAGTTGGCGCTGATCAAAACCCTTGGTGCGGCCCAAGAGCAGCACCGCGCCCTGATCGATGCAATCACCAACCGCGAAGGCGCGCGCGCCGAATCACTGGCCCGCGAACACGCCCGCGCGGCGCGGCGCAATGTAGAAATGCTGCTGGGCCAAGAGGCGGCGCTGCGCGAAGGGGTGCCGAGTTTGGCCATTTTGGCAACTTAGCAGATAATGTATACATTATAACCCGCCATATGCACCTTTTGGCTTGAAATCAGGCCTTCTCCCGCTATTAATGTATACATCATTCTTTGGGAGGAGAAACCAAATGGCATCCAGTCTAACAACCGCCATGCAGGCCGCGGGCAACCCCGTAACCATGCTGCGCAATTCACGCGCGGGGATGTATGTATACCCCGTCGTGGCACCCGAATTTCAAAACTGGCGCAACGAACAGGTCGCATGGCGCCAAACGGCTGTGCTGTTTGACCAAAGCCACCACATGGACGAAGTGATTGTCGAAGGCCCGCAAGCGACCGAGTTCCTGTCGCACCACGGCATCAACAGCTTTGCCAACTTCGATTTGAACCGCGCCAAGCATTTCGTGCCTGTCACGCCAAATGGCCACGTCATCGGCGATCACATCATCTTCCGCGAGCGTGAAGACAAGTACATTCTGGTCGGCCGCGCGCCCACGTCGAACTGGTTGATGTTCTGCGCGGCCTATGGCAAGTGGAACGTGCGCTTGCGCTATGACCCCCGCAGCCCAAGCCGCCCCGAAGGCGAGCGTGTGCTGCGCGAACATTACCGTTTCCAAATCCAAGGCCCAGATGCGCCGAAGGTTTTTGAAAAAATGAATGGCGGCCCTGTGCCAGACATTAAGTTTTTCCACGTAGATTGGATCAATATCGGCAGCAAAAAGGTGCAGGCGCTGCGCCACGGCATGTCGGGCGCGCCAGGTCTGGAAATCTGGGGGCCTTACAAGGATAAGGACTATATCCATTCCACCATTCTGCAAGCCGCGCGCGATGCTGGGGTGAATTTGGTGCAATGCGGCAGCCGCGCCTATTCGACCAACACGCTGGAATCGGGCTGGATCCCTTCGCCATTGCCGGGCATCTACACTGGGGATGGTATGCTGAAAGACTACCGCGATTGGTTGGCCGCTGACAGCTACGAATCCGCTGGCGCAATTGGCGGATCCTTCGTTTCGGACAATATCGAAGATTACTACGTGAACCCGTTCGAACTGGGTTATGATTTCTACATTGGCTGGAAAAAGGACGACTTCATCGGCAAGGCCGCGCTGACGGCGATGAAGGGCAGCCCAAAGAACCGCAAGAAAGTCACCTTTGAATGGAACCGCGACGATGTGATGAAAGTTATCGCATCCAACTTTGAACCAGGCGCGCCGTTTAAGTGGATCGATTTCCCGCAGCCCAACTATGCCTCGTCCAGCGCCGACATGATCGTCAACAACGCGGGCAAGATGGTGGGGATGAGCATGTTCAACGGCTATTCCTATAACGAACGCACCATGCTGTCGCTGGGTGTCGTCTCGCAGGACGTGCAGGAAAATGATATCCTAACCCTGAAATGGGGCGAGCCTGAAACCACGGGCAAAACCAGCACCGAGCCGCACCGCCAAACGGAAATCCGCGTGCGCGTGGCAGCCACCCCCTATGCCGCCGAGGCGCGCACGAACTACGCCGACAGCTGGCGTACCAAGCGCTAAGCAGGCGCGCCGCCCCTGTTCCGCAGGGGCGGCGTTTTCACTTCGGGGGGCGATATGGCAACGGTTTTGTTCATTCCCGGGCTGGTCTGCGATGGGCTGGTCTGGCAGGCGGCGCAAGCAGCAATGGGCGATGTGCCCAATGTCGTGGCCGATATTTCAGCCCATGATAGTATTCCCGATATGGCGCGCGATTTGCTAGCAAAGCATGATGGGCGGCTGATTTTGGTGGGCCATTCCTTGGGCGGGCGCGTGGCAATGGAAATGGCCCGCATGGCGCATGGGCGTGTGGCGGGGCTAGCGCTGCTGAACACGGGCATTCACCCCGTTCGCGCGGGCGAAGAAGGCAAGCGTCACGCTATGATAACGATGGGCTATGCGCGAGGGATGGCCGAAGTGGCCGCCGCTTGGCTGCCGGGAATGATGAATGCAGACGCCCCGCCAAACCCTGCACTGATGAAGGCGTTGACCGATATGGTTATCCGCATGGGGCCAGACGTTCACGCCCGCCAATTGCGCGCGCTGCTGACGCGGCCCGATGCGGGGGCAGGTTTGGCCTATAAGGGGCCGATGCTGCTGATGACGGGGCGGCAAGATACATGGTCGCCCATTGCCCAGCACGAAGATATCCGCGCGCTATGCCCACAGGCGCGGTTAGAGATCATCGAAAGCGCAGGCCATTTTGCGCCAGTTGAACAGCCCGACGCGGTGGCGCGTTTATTGGCTGAATGGGCGCTGGGCGTGGTGCGGGATGATATTGCGCTTGTCCGTATTCCTGACACGCCGCTGTACGATCGCCCGCGCGGCACCCTTGGTTACGCGCTGAACAAAATGGCGATGGGCCTGTCCACCCCGCAAGGCCGCGCGGATTTTCTAAGCAATGAAGATGCCTACCTTGCCCGATTCAACCTGACCCCGCAGCAGACCGCCGCCGTTAAGGCGCGCGATTGGGCCGAAATGGTGCGGCTGGGGGGCAACCTGTTTTACATCCTGAAACTGTCCGCCGTAGACCCAACCCCCATTCGCGCGATTGGCGCGGCGCAGGCGGGGCTAAGCATGGATACGTTTTTGGATACCCGCCTTGGAAAGGTGACAAATGGCTAAATTGATTGCAGGCATTGGCACCAGCCACGTGCCATCTATCGCCGCCGCATTGGACAAGGGCCTGCGCCATACAGATGAATGGGCACCATTCTTTAACGGCTATATCCCTGCGCAAGACTGGGTGGCCGCCCAAAAACCCGACATCGCCGTGGTGATTTTCAACGACCACGGCAATGCGTTCTTCCTAGACCGCGTGCCAACGCTGGCGCTGGGCGTGGCGGATAATTATGCGCCCATCGACGAAGGTTGGGGCCCGCGCCCCGTGCCCGATTTTCTGGGCGCTGCCGATTTCGCATGGCATTTGGCCGATACAATGGTGGAACGCCATTTCGACCCGCTGATCTGCCGCGAGCTGGAGGTGGATCATGGGATGCAGGTGCCGATGGAGCTGATCTTTGGCCGCCCACAAGTTTGGCCTGTCAAAGTGGTGCCTATTCTGGTCAACACAATTCAATACCCCATCCCCACACCGCAGCGGATGTGGGATTTGGGCCGCACCCTGCGCGCGGCGATTGAAAGCTATCCCACAGATGAAAAGGTGGTCGTCTTGGGCACGGGCGGGCTGTCGCACCAATTACAGGGCGCGCGGGCGGGCTATATCAACCCCGATGAAGACCGCAAATGGATTGCCGATATTGGCCCCAACCCGCAGCGGTATCGCGATATGACCCGCGAAGATTACATTCAGGTGTTCGGGTCTGAAGGGGCCGAACTTATCATGTGGTTGGTGATGCGCGGCTGTATGGACGAGCGCGTGAACACCCTATCCCGCCACTATTTTGCCCCCGCCTCCATGACGGGCGCAGGTATGGTTTTGCTAGAGAACGCCTGATGTATTTCCTGATGATTTGCCCGCATCATTCAGGCGCAGATGTTGCCGCCCTGCGAGACAGTTTGCGCGCGGCGCACCGCGCTTGGGTGGCATCGGGCGGGGATGGATTGGCGATTGTGCTCACAGGCGCTGCCCTATGGAATGAGGCGGGAAGCGGCATTGGCAATTTCGGAATTCTGCGCGCCAAGGATGAGGAAAGCGCCCGCGCCTTTGCCATGGGTGATCCCTTTTATAAGGGCGGCGTTGTCAAACGGGTGGAGTTGACCCGCCTTGTCGATACGTTTCAGGCGGGGCGCATTGATCCGATGACCCAAGTGATTTAGGCGCTGATCATTTAGGCGCGGCGCAGCTGCACCAAATTGCCCCAAGGATCGGCCAGCGATACAGCGCTGCCCGCCAGCTTGCCGCCCATATTCAGCATCTTTTCGGCCACTGTGTCATATGCCGCCTGATCCTTGGCCAGCAGATCAAACGCGGCAAGCCCCGTCACGCTGCCAGACCGTTTCGGCGCGCCGCGGCTTTCCCATGTGTTCGTGGCGATATGGTGGTGATACTGGCCTGTTGAGTAAAATGTCGCCCCCTGCAGGCGGGCCGTTACATCGAAATTCATCAGGCCGTTATAGAATGCCTCTGCCTCTGGGATGCCGCCCACGCGCAGGTGGATATGGCCCACGGTGGTGGTATCTGGCACCTGTGCCGTCTCGCTAGCCACGCCGCCGCCTGCCATAACAATATCGCGAATATCGGGCGAATTGCTGGCCATTTTGACCATATCACCGTCCCACTCCCACTGATCGCGCGGGCGGTCGGCGTAGATTTCGATACCGTTGCCTTCGGGGTCTTGCAGATACAGCGCTTCGCTGACCAAGTGATCGGCCGCGCCGACAAATTCGACCTTTGCGTTAATTGCCCGCAGCAGCCAGCTGCCCAAGGCAGGGCGATCTGGCAGCAGGAACGCCGTGTGATACAGGCCCGCAAAACCCTGCGGTTCAATTTCAACGCCATTGCGGGCGCGCAGGGTTAGCAGCACGCGGCCCCCCGCGCCAAGCTGCGCCTCGGATGTGTCTTGGTCAATCACATGCAGGCCGATGGTGTCTTGATAATATCGCACCAGCCCCGCCAAATCGCGCACCAGCAGCACAGGCGCGCCAGGGCGCACGGGCGCATCGGCAGTATCAGAAAAGGGCAGGGCAGTTTGCGCTGTGGCTGTGTGCATGATCCCTCCTAGGGCGGTGATGGGGGCAGCCAAGGCTGCCCCGTTTTGCAAAAAACTGCGGCGGTTAAGGGGCATCTTTGCCTCGGCCCTAAATCGGTGAAAGATAGATCGTGGGCGCAGGAAACACGGCTGGCGACCCATCTCGGATCACTTGCGCCGTGCGATGCGGGCGTTCGCGCGGGGCGGTGTCCAGATAGTGCTGGGTAATCAGCGTGGCGAAGCCATCGGCGCTGATGCGGTAATGGATATGCGGCGGGCGGGGCCAATATTCTTTTGGGAAAACCGACAGCACATCGAAACGGCCCATGGCATCTGCCAAAACCGTGCCCCGCATGTCCAAATCGGCATCGTTGAAATCGGCGTAATCGCCGTTTTCTTCGGGGTGATACACGCCGCGCCCATCGGTTTGCCAAATTTCCAATTTGGCCCTCTCAATCGGTGCATTCCCATCCGCTGCACTTAGGACTTGGCCTGTAAT
>CAXNEP010000018.1:0-14610 GCA_964200865.1 Cypionkella sp.
GGCGGCGCGGGCGGCGACATGCTGTCTGGCGGAAATGGATCAGATTCGTTGATTGGCGGGGCGGGAAATGACACGATCATCGGCGGCGCGGCGCGTGACATTCTGGCGGGCGGGCAGGATGACGATGTGTTCAAGTTTACCGCGATGACGGACATGACCCTCAGCGAGGCGACCAGCGATGTGATGACAGATTTCAAACGCGGGCAGGATAAGATTGACATGTCCACAATCGATGCCAGCACAGTGCTGACCACGGATGACGCGTTTATCTTTCGGGGCAGCAAAGAGTTTAAGGACAACAACGCAGGCGAAATCAACTTTAGGAAATTCGACAATAGAGGCACAAACAACGATTACACGCTGGTTTATATCGACACCGACACCGACAAAGCCAGCGAAGGCGTGATCAAGGTGATGGGCCTGCATAATTTCACGGCGGCCGATTTTATTCTGTAGGCGCGGGCGGTTTGCTGCACGGTTTTGTGAAAACTTACACAGGCGATTCCCAAGCCCGTGCAAAGCTGCTATAAGGCCCAAAATCGAGCCGATAACACAGGAAAACCTGACATGAATATCACGACAAAACTGCTGATTCTGGTGGCGGCGATTGGCCTTGCTGCCTGTAAAAACCCCAACCGCTATGGCGCGGGGGCCAATGGCGCGCTGGGCGCGGGTGCGGGTGCGGGAATGGGTGATGCGTCTGACCCAAGTTCGGCGGCTTATTTCAATCAAAGCGTGGGCGACCGTGTTTTGTTCTTGGTCGATCAAACCACCCTGTCGGATGCGGGGCGGCAAATTTTGATGGGTCAAGCGCAGTGGTTGAACGCGAACCCCACCTATGCTGTGATTATCGAAGGCCATGCCGACGAGCAGGGCACGCGCGAATACAACCTGTCGCTGGGCGCAAAACGCGCGGCGGCGGTGCAAGATTTCCTAATCAGCCAAGGCGTGGCTGCGCCGCGGATGCGCACGATTTCTTATGGTAAAGAGCGCCCGCTGGAAGTGTGCTCGGACGAGGCGTGCTATGCCCAAAACCGCCGCGCGGTGACGGTGCTGCAACTGGGCGGCGGGGCATAAGCCATGATGCGGCGGCTGGCGGTTGGATTGGCCTTTGCGGCGGCGCTGATGGTGCCGCCTGTATTGGCACAGGATAGTGCCCAAACGCTGGCCGATATTAAGGTGGAATTGTCGGCGCTGATGGCGGAGTTTACGGCGCTGAAGGGCGAATTGGTGGCCAGCGGCGCTGCGGCCACGGGGGCGGCTGGGGGCGATGCCTTGCAGCGGCTGGACGCGATCGAGGCGGCAATTGCCCGCCTGACCGCGCAGTCCGAAGCGGTGGAGATTAAGGTGAACAAGGTGATCACCGATGGCACCAACCGTTTGGGTGATTTGGAATATCGTCTGTGCGAGGCGACCGAGGGGTGCGATCCCACGACCCTGCCTGCAACCCCGCTGCTGGGCGGTGATCCTATCGCAGATGCTGCGGCAGATGCGGGCGGCAGCGGTGATGCCTTGCCTGCGGATGCGGGCGGGGGCGTGGAATTGGCCGTGGGAGAAAAGCGCGATTATGACCGCGCGGCGGCACTGATGGAATCGGGCGATTTTGCGGGGGCTGCGGCGGGCTTTGCGGCCTTTGTGCAGACCTATCCTGGCAGCCCGTTGACGCAAGACGCCCATTTCAAACGCGGCGAGGCTTTGGCGCAGGCGGGCGATACAGCAGGATCGGCCCGCGCCTATTTGGATGCGTTTACGGCCAATGAGGCGGGTGAATTTGCCCCCGAGGCGCTGTTGAAACTGGGCCGCGCCTTGGGCGCGTTGGGCCAAGTGCCAGATGCCTGTTTGACGCTGGCCGAAGTTGGCAGCCGCTATGCAGGATCGGTGCAGGCGGGCGATGCGGCCACGGCGATGGCAGGGCTGGGGTGCCAATAGCGTCTGGCCTGCCAGATAACGGCGCGGTTATGCTGGCCCAATTTACCGCCCAATTGGCGCATTTGGGGTTTGATATCAGCACGCAAAAGCTGGGCCTTGCCGTATCGGGCGGGGGCGATAGCATGGCGCTGATGCATCTGGCGCGGCAAGCGGGGATTGTGGCGCGGGTGGCCAGCGTGGATCACCGCTTGCGCCCCGCCAGCGCGGACGAGGCGCAGATGGTCGCGCGCGCGGCGCAAGGTTTGGGATTTGGCCATGATACGTTGATCTGGCAGGGCTGGGACGGGCGCGGCAATGTGCAAGACCGCGCGCGGCGGGCGCGGCGCGATTTGTTGGCCGCTTGGGCGCAGGAAAACGGGCTGGACGCGGTCGCGCTGGCCCATACGCAGGGCGATGTTGCCGAAGGGTTTATCATGCGCCTTGCGCGCGGGGCGGGGGTGGATGGGTTGGCCGCTATGCCCGCGCGGTTTGTGCATGATGGAGCGGTTTTTCTGCGCCCGATTTTATGGGCCACGCGGGATGCGTTGCGCCAAATTTGCACGCAGCAGGGCGAGGTTTGGGTGGATGACCCCAGCAACGAGGCGTTAAAGTTTGATCGCGTGCGCGCGCGCAAAGCCTTGCCCCAATTGGCAAAACTGGGCATTGGCCCGCAGGTTTTGGCGGATGTGGCGGCGCATTTGCGAGGCGCAAGCGATGCGCTGGACGCGGCCACCGATGATCTGGCCCGCGCCTGCCTGCATCAGGTTGCGGGCATTATCACCCTTGCGCCAGATTGGCAAAACGCCCCCGCCGAATTGCAGCGCCGCCTGATTCAGCGGATTATTCTGTGGATTGCCCCCGCCGATTACCCCCCGCGGGGCGCAGCGATCAGCGAGGCGATGCTGCGTATTGCCCAAGGTCTGCCCACTCAACTGGCGGGGTGCCATTTTCTGCCCCATGGCGGCAAAACACTGGCCTTTCGCGAGGCGCGGCGCTGCGGCGGGCCAGTGCATGCGGGCGCAACTTGGGATGGAATGTGGCGATTTATGGGGCAAGCCCCTGATCTAGAAACAAAAATCGCCCCACTAGGGGCGGCAGGACTGCTGCAATGGCAGGGCTGGCGCGCGCTAGGATTGCCGCGCGCGGCCCTGCTGTCGCAGCCCAGTTTGTGGGCGCATGGGCAGATGATTGCGACCCCCCTTTTGCCCGATAATGCGCAAGTTCACGCCTTTTTGCGCAACCCTGCGGCGGATAGTCTTTATTCTAAGCGATTATCGCATTGAAAGGCGGCGCTTAATCTCTATCTTAGGGATAAGCGCCACATCTGCCCGCCGGGCCACCGTGGCATCTTCAGGAGACCGTTCGTGGGCAACGCACGAAATATCGCTTTCTGGGTCATCATGTTTCTTTTGCTGCTGACCTTGTTCCAGTTCTTTGGCGGTGGCAGCAGCAGCAGCACGCAGGCCGCCAACACCGTGAGCTATTCGGAATTTATCACCATGGTCGAGGCGGACGAGGTGCAAAGCGCAACCTTGAACGGCGAGCAGGTGACGTTCCAATCGAAAGATGGCCGCGCTTTGCTGACCATTGCGCCTGTCGACAACACGCTAACGCAGCGCCTGATCGACAACAACGTGCAGGTCGTGGCCAAGGCGCAGACGCCGTCGGGGTTTATGTCGCTGATCTCGGTTTGGCTGCCGTTTGTGCTGTTGATTGGTCTGTGGTTCTTTTTCATGAACCGTATGCAGGGCGGGGGCAAAAACGGTGCGATGGGCTTTGGCAAATCGCGCGCCAAATTGCTGACCGAAAAGCATGGCCGCGTGACGTTTGACGATGTGGCAGGTATCGACGAGGCCAAGGACGAGTTGGAAGAAATTGTTGAATTTCTGCGCAATCCGCAGAAGTTTTCCCGTCTGGGCGGTAAAATTCCCAAAGGCGCGCTGCTGGTTGGCCCGCCCGGAACGGGTAAGACCCTGCTGGCCCGCGCCATTGCGGGCGAGGCTGGGGTTCCGTTTTTTACCATCTCGGGTTCGGACTTTGTCGAAATGTTCGTGGGCGTTGGCGCAAGCCGTGTGCGCGACATGTTTGAACAGGCCAAGAAAAACGCCCCTTGCATCGTGTTCATCGACGAGATTGACGCCGTGGGCCGTGCGCGCGGTGTGGGTATCGGCGGCGGCAATGACGAGCGCGAACAGACGCTGAACCAACTTCTTGTAGAGATGGACGGGTTTGACGCGAACGAAGGTGTGATCATTGTGGCGGCCACGAATCGCCCCGATGTTCTTGACCCTGCCTTGTTGCGCCCTGGCCGTTTTGACCGCCAAATTCAGGTGCCAAACCCCGATATTCGGGGCCGCGAAAAGATTTTGGGCGTGCACGCGCGCAAAACTCCGCTTGGCCCTGATGTTGACTTGCGCATCATCGCGCGCGGCTGCCCTGGCTTTTCGGGCGCTGATTTGGCCAATCTGGTCAATGAGGCGGCTCTGATGGCCGCCCGCATTGGCCGCCGTTTTGTGACGATGGACGATTTTGAAAAGGCCAAGGACAAAGTCATGATGGGCGCAGAGCGCCGCAGCATGGTGATGACCGAAGACGAGAAAAAGCTAACCGCCTATCACGAGGCGGGCCACGCGATTGTGGGTCTGAACGTGCCGCATCACGACCCGATCCACAAGGCCACGATTATTCCGCGCGGCCGCGCATTGGGCATGGTGATGAGCCTGCCTGAACGTGATCAGTTGTCGGTGTCCTACACCAAATACAAATCGAAAATCGCGATGGCGATGGGCGGTAAGGTGGCAGAAGAGCTGATTTTTGGGGCGGAAAATGTCACCTCTGGTGCCACGTCTGACATTCAACAAGTCAGCCGCATTGCGCGCGCAATGGTCACGCAGTTCGGCTTTTCCGAAGCGTTGGGCAATGTCGATTACGCGAACGAGCGGGAAAGCTATTTGGGCACGGCCAGTGGCGGCACGTCCCATTCGGGCAATACGCAAAAGCTGATCGATGACGAGGTCAAGAAAATCGTTGACGAGGGCTATGCCCGCGCCAAGCAGATCCTGACGGAAAAGAACGAAGATTTGCATCGTTTGGCCAAGGGCCTGCTGGAATATGAAACCCTAACGGGCGAGCAGATTGGCCGTGTGATTGCAGGTCTGCCGCTGGCAGCGGTGGATAATGGCATGGGGCAAGGCCCAAGCGCGGGCGGCGGCGGCGATGTTCTGGCCGTGCCCAAAACCCGCGCGCGCAAGCCAAAGGCCGACCCGTCGCCAGAGCCAAGCGCGTAAAGCACGGAGCACCGCCAAACACAGCCCCGAAACCCGCGCATTGGGTTTTGGGGCTTTTGCGTGATCTGGCTGGGCAAACCGCGTGGCAATGGGTAAGCAGAGGCCAAACCTGCCGCAGTTCGGAGTGCGCGATGATTACAATTTACGGTGTAAATGATGGGCTTTTGACCCTGCTTGACCCTGCCGATATTGGCAGCGACCGCGCGCTGTGGATTGATCTGGAAAGCCCGACCAAAGACGAAGAAGCGCTGGTCGAGGCGGCTTTGCTGATCAATATCCCGACGCGCGAAGATATGCAGGAGATTGAGAACTCGTCGCGCCTGTATACCGAAAGCGGCGCGCTGTTTTTAACGGCGCAGATTTTGGCCACGCATGAACCTGCCAGCACCGAAATCAGCCCTGTCACCTTTGTGGTGTTGCCGCAGAAAATGGTGACGGTTCATTACCACCGCCCGGGGTCATTTGCCTATTTCGCCAAATGGGCGGCGGCGAATAAAATTGTGCTGGGCGGCGGGACAAGCGCGCTGCTGTATTTGCTGGAATCGGTGGTGGACAGGCTGGCGGATGTGCTGGAAGGCGAGGCGCGCAGACAAGACGCGCTGTCCACCGCCATTTTCGCCGCCCACCGCCCCAAGGGTAAAACCGAAACCTTGGGCGCTGTTTTGCAGCGCATTGGGCGGGCCGAGGATTTGAACGGCAAGATCAGCGAAAGCCTTGGCACGTTGTGGCGGCTGGCGGGGTATTTGGCCGCCGCCCCCGTGCCTGCGCTGGCCAAAAGCAAGGCCGATAAAGCCGCCATTCACGACCGCCTTTTGCTGAAAACCTTGCAGCGCGATTTGGCATCGCTGCGCGAAGTGGCCGATACGCATTCGGTCAAAATCCGCTTTCAGTTGGATGCCACGCTGGGGGTGATTAATATTCGCCAATCGGATGTGGTGAAAGTGTTCTCGGTGGTGGCGTTCGTCTTCCTGCCGCCCACGCTGATTGCCAGCATTTACGGCATGAACTTTGCCGTAATGCTCGAATTGCAATGGCGCTGGGGGTACCCTATGGCGGTGGGGATGATGGTGCTGTCTGCCGTTATTCCAACCATCATCTTTCGCTGGAAGAAATGGTTGTAATCGGGCAGGCTGGCGCAAAATAGGAGAGTGCGATGCCTGCCCTGATGCCGACAAATATCTATGGAACAATCACGTGGTTGGGGCTGGTGGGGGACCGCGATGCAGCGCTTGCCAGCGGCGCGGTTCAGGAAATTACCGCGCTGTTTTCGGGGCCAGTGGGGGAATCGCACGGCGGGCTGACGCGCGCGTCCGACAGCCGCGTTTTGGCGCAATACAAACGCGGCACGACCATTCGCAACACGCGGCAGTTTTCGATTTTGTCTGCGGAAGGCTTGGCGGCAATTGCGGCGAAGATGGGGATTGATAGCTTAGACGGCGCGCTGGTGGGGGCGAATATGATCGTCTCTGGCATCCCCGATTTCACCCATTTGCCGCCCAGCAGCCGATTGCAGAATGATGCAGGGGCCACGCTGGTAGTGGACATGGAAAACCGCCCCTGCACCCTGCCGCATGAACCTATCGAGGCCGAGCACGCAGGGTTCGGATCGCGGTTTAAGGCGGCGGCCAAGGGGCGGCGCGGGGTCACGGCTTGGGTGGAACGCGAAGGGGTGTTTCGGGTGGGGGACAGGCTGCGGCTGCATGTGCCTGATCAGGATGTTTGGAAGGGGTTGGGGGAGGTGAGGGGTTAGGTCACACCACCCCCAAAAAACCATCCACATCCGCCTCGGTGGTCGACCAACTCGCCACCAGCCTTGCGCCCTCGAACCCCTCCGCCGCAGGCATGTCATAAAACGCGGCCCCCGCGGCGCGCAGGCGCTGCGATGTGCCCGCAGGCCATTGCGCAAAGATCATATTCGCCTGCACGGGGTGCAGCAGGGTGGCCCCGCGCGCGGTTAGGCCAGCGGCCAGCAGGGCGGCCATGTCGTTGGCGTGGCGCGCGCGGGCCAGCCATGCGCCGCCCGCCAAATACCCTTCCATCTGCGCTGACAGATAGCGGTGTTTGGAGAACAGATGCCCCGCCCGTTTGCGGCGCAGTTCAAACTCCCAAGCGCGGGCGGGGTCGAACATCACCACCGCCTCTACCCCCAAGCAGCCGTTTTTCGTTCCGCCGAATGACACAACATCCACCCCCGCGCGGCGCGTCAGATCGGCGGGGTGCGCGCCTGTCGCGAGGGCGGCGTTAGCGAATCTTGCGCCGTCCAGATGCACGGGCAGTTTGTGCGCGCGGGCCAGTGCGGTAAGGGCGGTTGTTTCGGCAGCGGAATAGACTGTTCCCCCCTCGGTCACGTTGGTCAGCGACAGCATCCCTTTTTGCACGCCATGCACGGAATTGCCCGTGCTGGACAGGGCGGTGTTTAATGCGGCGGGATCAATTTTGCCATGATCGCCCGCCACGCGGATAATCTTCGCGCCATTCGTGAAAAATTCAGGCGCGCCGCATTCGTCCATTTCGATATGGGCGGCGGCGTGGGCGAAAATCGCGTGATAGGGTTGGACATGGGCGGCAAGGGCCAAAGCATTCGCGGCGGTGCCTGTGGCAACCAGATAAACGGCAGCATCGGGGGCGGCAAAAACATCGCGGATCATTTCGGTGACCCGCGCCATGGCAGCGTCTGCGCCATAGCTGGATTCGTATCCTGAATTTGCGTTCACAATGGCGGCCATCACTTCGGGGCTGGCGGCGCTGGCGTTATCGGATGTGAAAATCACAGCTCTTGCTCCAATAGGTATTCGTCCCAATCGTCTTCATCAACAGCCGCTTCGGATACGGTTATGCCGCGGACAGATTGGCCTGCGGTGTGAACAGATTCGGGGTCGCCCGTGATCAAGGGATGCCAGTTTGGCAGCGGATTTCCCTGATGCAGCAGTTTGTAGGCGCAGGTCACTGGCAGCCAATAGGCGACTTTTGGCAGGGTTTTGGGGTTAAGGCGCACGCATTCTGGAACGTATGTGAACCGCCGTTCATAATTGCCGCAGCGGCAGGTAGCCCCATCCAGCAGGCGGCAGGCGACGCGGGTGTATTCCACCTCGCCCGTGTCTTCATATTCGATTTTGTTCAGGCAGCATTTGCCGCAACCATCGCACAGCGCCTCCCACTCGGGCGCGGTCATTTTGTGCAGGGGAACAGTTTCCCAGAATTTTTCGCGCAGGGTCATGATAGGATTGCCTTTGCGCGTGCGCAATCATCGGCCATTTGCGCCATAAGGGCGGGCAGGCCATCAAACTTTGCCTCATCGCGTAGAAATTCGATCAGGGAAACCGAGATGTCAGCGCCGTAAAGATCGCCCGAAAAATCGAAGATAAAGGTCTCTAGGTTGGGCTGGTTTTCCCCAAACATTGGGCGGATACCAAGGCTGGCCGCGCCGATATACTTGCCCGCGTGCGGCCCGTTTAGCACCGCGATGCGCACGGCATACACGCCAAAGCGGGGCAGGTGCAGGCCTGATATATCCATATTCGCAGTAGGATAGCCCAGTTCGCGCCCGCGTTTATGGCCGTGGATGACTTCGCCCTCAAAACTGTGCGGATGGCCCAGCATTTGCGCGGCGGCGCGGGGGGTGCCAGCGGTCAGGGCCGCGCGAATGGCGGTCGATGACACTTCGGCCCCCTGATCTGCGATCATGTCGGCAATGGTTACGCCAAAGCCAAACTGTGCGCCCAAATCTGCCAAATCTGCCGCGTGCCCTGCGCGGGATTTGCCAAAGCTAAAATCAGCCCCCACAGTGACATGGGCTGCGCCAAGGCCACCCGCCAGTACGTCCCGCGCAAATTCCAGCGGGGTTAGAGCGGCAAGGGCTGTGTCAAATTCCAACTGGAACAGATGCTGCACGCCGATGCGGGCAAGTTCACGGGCGCGGGCCCCATCGCTCATCAGGCGAAAGGGGGCGGCCGTTGGCGCGAAAAACTGGCGCGGGTGTGGGGTGAAGGTTACAATGCCAAGGGGGCCATGCGGGCGCGCCAGATCGATCACTGCGCGGTGGCCCAAATGCACCCCGTCAAAATTGCCTAAAGCTACGGACGCGCCGCGCGCGGTGTGCGGGATGGATCGCCAATCGTTGAAAATCTGCATAATACCCCTTGGCGCGGGGCGCATTGCCCGTCCGCGTCAGTCGAATTTCGAACTTGGGGCCAGCACCAGCGCCTCGCCCTTTAGCACAATGGTATCGCCCACGCGGCAGAATGTTTCAAGGGTCACACGGCGGCGGGCGTGGTCAATGCCCATCACGCGCACCACTGCCTCGACCATATCACCAGGGCGCACGGGGGCCATGAATTTCAGGTTTTGGCCAAGGTAGACTGTGCCGTGGCCTGGCAGTTGTTCGCCAATGACGGCGGAAATCAAGCCCGCGGTGAGCATTCCATGGGCAATGCGGCCCTGAAAAATGGTGTCTTGGGCATAAGCATCGTCCAAATGCACGGGGTTACGATCGGTCGATACTTCGGCGAACAGTTCGATGTCGCGGTCGGTGACCACTTTGCGCAAGGAGCGTTCCATCCCCACAGCCAGTTCTTCGATGCAAATCGTGCCGCGCGGAAAATTGTCAAGCATGGCGCTGTCCTTTGCTGGTGGGGCGTTCGAATCCATGGGGCTGCATAGCAAAGGCCGCGGCGCGCGGCAATCCCTTGCGCAGTTTTTATTCGTTTATGTGGTAAAAAAGGTAATAAAGTTGCGCGGCTAACCCAGAAAGCCCATGGAATAGCGCGGAAAAGCCTGCCTTTCGGCCAGAAATGCCTGCAAAAGCGCGGGGTCAGGCGCGGCGGCATTGGGGCCAAAGCGCGCGCCGTCCACGCCAGAGGTGATGTAAAGGCAATCTAGCCCTTCGCCGCCCGCGCCTGCGACATCGGTCGCAATCCCGTCACCGATGCACAAAATGCGCGCGTCATCTGCGCCCAAACTTGAAAGGCGCGCGCGGGCGCGGTCGTAAATGGGCGGGTGAGGTTTGCCGAAATACAGGGTTTCGCCGCCCATCTTTTCATACGCGGCCGCCAGCGCGCCTGCGCAATAAAGCAGCTTGCCCGCGACATGCACAGTGACATCTGGGTTGGCGCAAAGCATCGGCAGGCCCAGCGTTTTGGCCATCAAAAGGGTTGCGCGGTAATCGTCGGGCGTTTCGGTATTATCATCCGTAAGGCCTGTGCAAACAATGCCTTGGGCGCTGTCCATGGGCACGCGGGTGATGCCCGCGCTTTCCGCCAGCGCCGCCATCGACGCATCGAAATCGTTGAAAAACCCCTCATCCTTGGGCGCGCCGATGTGATGCACGCGGGTTCCAACCGCGCCAGATAGCATAGCAAATTGCGCAGCTTGGCCCGATGTGACGATATCGTCAAAGCAATCATCGGGAGCGCCCATGGCAGCCAGATGGCTTGCGACATCGCGGCGCGGGCGGGGCGCATTGGTCAGCAGGATCACCTTTTTGCCTGCCGCGCGAAAGCCTTGCAGCGCAGATACGGCGGCGGGAAAGGGCCGCGCGCCGTTATGCAAACAGCCCCATAAATCGCAGAATACTGCGTCATAGTCGGCGGCGATACTAGCCAGTGATGGAATGATTTGGGTCATCAACTTACAACTTCAGCGCGGGGATGATCTGCTTTTTGCGGCTCATCAGGCCAGGGATTACAACGGTATCGCCCGTAACCGTAACGCCAAAAGATGCTTCGGCCAGCGATTTCACCAGATCGTTTGGCACCAGCAAAGTCGCCTCTTCGCGCAAAATGTCGATGACGAACAGCAGCACTTGGTCTGCGCCGTCTTCTTTTGCCACGGCCTCCATCGAGGCCATCAGGCTGGCTTTTCGGTCAAGAATGACCTTCGGCGCGGTGGTTTCCAGCACGGAAATGCGCAATTCGCGGCCTGCCACAGTGTATTCCTTGCTGTCCATCCGCAGCAGGGCAGCATCTGAAAACGCGCCAACATCGGATTTCGCCTGAAACAATTGCGCGGCATAGTCGGGAATGGAAATGCCCAAATCGGCGGCCAGCTTTTCGGCGACGCTGCGGTCATGCGCGGTGGTGGTGGGGCTGCGGAATTCCAGCGTGTCGGACAAGATGCAAGACAACATCAACCCCTTTACCCACATTGGCATTTGGGCAGTATCTGCGCCCATAAGGTCGTGCATCACAGTGGCGGTGCAGGCCAGCGGGCGGATGACAATGTCAATCGGCCCTGCGGTTTCCAAGCCGCCGACCAATTTGTGATGGTCAATAATCGCGCGGATATCCATGCTATTTATGTTTTCGGGCAGTTCGGCGGGGTTGTTGGTATCGACAATCACCACGGGCGTGCCATCGGGAATGTCGCCCACAATGCGCGGCTTTGGGCAATCCCAATGCTTCACCACAAAGTTGGCTTCGGTGTTCGGCTCGCCCAGCAAAACGGCCTCGGCGGGGGTGTTTCGCACCTCGTTCAGATACCATGCCCAAATGATGGGCGATCCTGTGGAATCGGTATCGGGGGATTTATGGCCAAAAACCAGCGTTTTCATGTGTCACCTATTGGTCGGGGTTGGCGGCTTGTAGCGCGGTGATGCAGGCTTGTCACGGGTGGGCGCAATTTTTCGCACTACGGGCGTTGACAGGTGGCGGACGGATGCCTAGATGCAAGTCGTTAGCACTCATACAAGGCGAGTGCTAATCCCATTCAACCTGGAAAACTCAAGGGAGTCCCCCCAGATGGCATTTACACCATTGCAAGACCGCGTTCTGGTTCGTCGCCTCGAAGGCGAAGATAAAACCAAGGGCGGGCTGATCATTCCTGACAGCGCCAAAGAAAAGCCCGCCGAAGGGCTGGTTGTGTCGGTTGGCCCGGGCGCGCGCAAAGACAGCGGCGAGCTGATTGCGCCTTCCGTCAAGGCTGGCGACAAAATCCTGTTCGGCAAATGGTCGGGCACCGAGGTTAAGCTGGACGGCGAAGACCTGCTGATTATGAAAGAAAGCGACATTCTTGGGATCATTTCCTAAGACCCCGCTTTTGCATAACTGAACACGATAGATAGGAGTTTGCACCATGGCTGCAAAAGACGTTCGTTTTAATTCCGATGCCCGCGACCGTATGCTGCGCGGCGTTAACATTCTGGCCGACGCTGTGAAAGTGACCTTGGGGCCAAAGGGCCGCAATGTGGTCATCGACAAGTCGTTCGGCGCACCGCGCATCACCAAAGACGGTGTCACGGTTGCCAAAGAGATCGAACTGGCTGACAAGTTCGAAAACATGGGCGCGCAGATGGTCAAAGAAGTGGCCTCGCGCACCAATGACGAAGCTGGCGACGGCACCACGACTGCCACTGTTCTGGCTCAAGCCATCATCAAAGAAGGCATGAAGGCCGTTGCCGCTGGCATGAACCCAATGGATCTGAAGCGCGGTATCGATCTGGCAACCACCAAGGTTGTGGCCGCGATCAAAGCTGCTGCGCGCCCTGTTAAAGACACCGCAGAAGTAGCCCAAGTTGGCACGATTTCGGCCAACGGCGAAGCTGAAATTGGCCGTCAAATCGCGGATGCGATGCAAAAAGTCGGCAACGAAGGCGTGATCACTGTTGAAGAAAACAAGGGTCTGGAAACGGAAACCACCGTTGTTGAAGGTATGCAGTTCGACCGTGGGTACCTGTCGCCCTATTTCGTGACCAACCCAGACAAGATGATCGCCGATTTGGAAGATTGCCTTGTGCTGATCCACGAAAAGAAACTGTCGTCGCTTCAGCCAATGGTTCCCTTGTTGGAAGCTGTGATCCAGTCGCAGCGCCCGCTGCTGATCATCGCAGAAGATGTTGAAGGCGAGGCTTTGGCCACGCTGGTTGTCAACAAACTGCGCGGCGGTCTGAAAATTGCAGCCGTGAAAGCCCCAGGCTTTGGCGATCGCCGCAAGGCAATGCTGCAAGACATCGCAATTCTGACGGGCGGCCAAGTGATCAGCGATGATCTCGGCATGAAGCTGGAATCGGTGACGATGGACATGCTGGGCAAGGCCAAGAAAATCTCGATCAACAAAGACAACACCACCATCGTTGATGGCGCTGGCGTCAAGGCTGAAATCGAGGCGCGCGTGGCCCAAATCCGCACGCAAATCGAAGAAACCACATCGGACTACGACCGCGAAAAACTGCAAGAGCGTGTGGCCAAATTGGCTGGCGGTGTTGCTGTTATCAAAGTTGGCGGCATGACCGAAGTTGAAGTGAAAGAGCGTAAAGACCGCGTTGATGACGCGCTGAACGCAACCCGCGCTGCCGTACAAGAAGGAATCGTTGTGGGCGGCGGCGTGGCTTTGGTGCAAGCTGGCAAAGTGCTTGAAGGCCTGAAGGGCGCGAACAGCGACCAAGACGCGGGTATCGCCATTGTGCGCCGCGCGCTGGAGGCTCCTCTGCGCCAGATCGCTGAAAATGCTGGTGTTGACGGCGCTGTTGTTGCGGGCAAAATCCGCGAGTCGGATGACAAGAACTTTGGCTTTAACGCCCAAACCGAAGAATATGGTGACATGTTCGCGTTTGGCGTGATCGATCCAGCCAAAGTGACCCGCACCGCGCTGGAAGATGCAGCATCGGTTGCGTCTTTGCTGATCACCACCGAAGCGATGATCGCTGATCGTCCAGAACCCAAAGCAGCTGGCGGCGGCGCTGGCGGCATGGGCGGAATGGGCGGCATGGACGGGATGATGTAATCTCGGCCATCAAGGCATACGGGAAAGGGCGCAGCGAAAGCTGCGCCCTTTTTCATTGCGCACTGATCTGCGTTAGACGGCGCAAAGGGCGCAGCGGCTAGGCAGGGGCAGACCCATTAGGAGATGTCCCATGCTAAAGATGCTTGCCCTATGTCTGGCCGTTGCGGCAACGGCTGCCCATGCCCAAACCGAAGATACGTCCAGTTTCGCCATTGGAAAAGACGCGTTTCTGGCGGGTAATGCAGTGGCCTTCAGCGGGGATGCTGCCACGCAAGATGTGTTCATGGCAGGGCAATCGGCCACGCTGAGTGCGCCCGTGCTGGGCTCGGCGCATTTGGCGGCGCGGCGGGTTCTGGTGGACGGCGCGGTGGGCGGCGATGTGTTTGCCGTAGGTTATAGTGTGGATGTGTCCGCCCCCATAACGGGGGATGCCAATTTGGCAGGGTTCGAGGTGGCGCTGGCCAGTGGCGCGGGCGGTAATCTGCGCGCCATGGGCAGCGAGGTGAGCGTGGACGGCGCAGTGGGCGGCTATGCGCTGATTTCGGCCGAGCGGATCACGCTGAACGGCGCTGTTGCGGGCGATGCGCAGTTTGCAGCCCGTGATTTGGTTTTTGGGCCAGATGCAAAGGTGGCGGGCAGCCTGACAGTTTATGCGGTTAGCCCTGCGAAAATCATCATCCCCGCCAGCGTGGCCCCTGCG
>CAXNEP010000019.1:0-14565 GCA_964200865.1 Cypionkella sp.
GGCATTATGGAGATGGCAGACCTGATTCTGGTGAACAAAGCCGATGGCGATTTGGCCGCCGCCGCCCAACGCACCCGCGCCGATTATGCTGGCGCCTTGCACCTGCTGCGCCGCCGCCCGCAAGACCCCGAAGGATACCCTTTGGCCATGACCGTTTCGGCCTATACTCAGGCTGGGCTGGATGAGGCTTGGGCGAAAATGCAGGCGCTTGCCGCGTGGCGGCGCGAAAATGGCCATTGGGATGCGGCCCGCGCGGCGCAGGCAAAGCATTGGTTTTTAGAGGAAATTCGTCGGAATCTGCTGGCCAGCCTAACCGCCGAGCCTATGCGCGGCATTTTGAACGGCCTTGGCGACCAAGTGGCGCGCGGCGATCTGCGCCCCGAAGTCGCCGCCGCCCGTGCACTGGCCGCAATGGGGCGTGATGGGGGGGCGTGATGGGCGCGAATTGCACAATTTTCGCGCCGCTTTCACTTGACGCGGGGCCGCTTTGGCCGTATCAGCCCCCAATCGAATTTGGCCGCCGCCCTTTGCGGTGGCTTTGTGTTTTAGAAAACAAGGAACACGACCATGTCGCGCGTCTGTGAACTTACTGGCAAGGGCCCAATGTCTGGCAACACTGTCAGTCATGCCAACAACAAAAGCCGTCGTCGCTTTTTGCCGAACCTTAATCAGGTCACGTTGATTTCTGACGTGCTGGGCCGTTCGTTCAGCCTGCGCATTTCGGCCGCTGGCCTGCGCACCGTCGATCACCGTGGTGGTTTGGATGCGTTCTTGGCCAAGGCCAAGGATGACGATCTGTCGGTTTCGGCATTGAAAATCAAAAAAGAAATCGCAAAAGCACAGGCGTCGGCCTAAGGTTTTGTGTACCGTCTAGAAGGCCCTGCTTGCTGGTCAAGCGGGGCCTTTGGCGTTTTGCGCGCGCTTGCCTAAAATCGCGGCGATCTGACACCTTGGCCTTTGGGCCGCTGCGCCATATAAGCGCGCCATGATGCTGCGGTCCCTTTCTGCCTTTTTCTTTGCCCTTCTGCTGTCGCTGACTTCGGTCACGTTGGCAGTGGGGCAGCACGCCATGCCGCAAGGCATGACGATGGTGATTTGCACCGATCTGGGCGCGCAAACTGTGACGTTGGATGCCAATGGCAACCCCGTTCAGCCTGCCCATTCTTGTATTGATTGCAATGCTGCGCCCAGCGCGCAGGCCCTTGCGCCTGCACTGCAACTGCCCTTGCCGCCATTGGTTGCACGGGGTTATCTGGCGCGGGGCGATGCCGTTACGTCGCACAGCCGCACCCCGCCACAAACCCATGCGCGCGGCCCCCCTTTGGATGATGTGATCTAACCCTTTCTCACATCAAACCAAGGATTTACAAATGAACCGCCTACAAACTGCCGTGGCAGCACTAGCTGCCCTTATCGCCCTGCCCGCATTCGCCCATGACGGCGTGCATATCAATAACCCCTATGCCCGCGTCATCGGCGGGGTCGGTGCATCGGGCGCGGTGTTTTTTGAAATTGAAAACCACCAAGACGTCGATGACCGCCTGATGTCCGTGACCACCGATGTGGCCGATAAGGCCGAGTTGCACACCCATAAAGAAGAAGGCGGGGTCATGAAAATGATGCATGTGCCCGAAGGGTTTGCCGTACCTGCACTGGGCTTTCACAACCTAGCGCGGGGCGGTGATCATGTCATGCTGATGGGCCTTAAATCTGAATTGAAGAACGGCGATGTCATTGACTTGACCCTTACCTTTGAGCGCGCGGGCGAGGTGCCTGTGCAGGCGGTGATAGACAATGACCGCATGCCAGAACACGGCGCGATGGGCCACAACATGGACGGCAACGACATGGGCAACCATGATGCAAACGCGCATGGCACTGCGGGCCATGATGCCCATGCTGCCCACAGCGGCGGCGATGCGGCTATGGTCGATACCAGTGGCATGACTGACCCAGAGGCGATTGCCGCCATCATGAAGGCGCAATTTGAAACCCCCCAAAGCCCGCTGACAATTGATCCGATCATAGTAGAGGGCGATCATGCGCTGGCCTCTTGGGCGCAGGGTGGCAAGGGTGGGCGCGCCTTGTTAGAGCGCCGCGATGGTGCATGGGTGATCGTTTTGTGCGGTGGTGCCGATCTGCGGATGCCCGAATTTCTGGGCAAAAACGGCGTATCTGCCGCCGATAAACTCTCGGCCTTGTTCAACAGCGCCGAGGACGCGCTAGGCGAAGATCAAGTGAACCTTTACTCGTCCTTCGAGGGCGTCGTGATGATCTCGCCAAAGCATTAATCCTTTGCAAATAGGGGGCAGGGCCGCAGCCTTGCCCCCTAATTCGCCAACCTGCGCGCCGCTGCGCGCCCTGCCCATTGGCCTGTGGCCCATGCCGCTGTCAGCAGATAGCCGCCTGTCGGGGCCTCCCAATCTAGCATTTCGCCGCAAGCGAACAGGTTTGGAATGGCGCGCAGTTCTAAATCCGCCGTCAGGCTTTGCGCGGCAATTCCGCCTGCAACCGAAATCGCCTCATCCAGCGGGCGGGGGCCTATCAGGCGCGGGGATAGGTGTTTCACTGCGTCTTCAATCGGGGCATCGCGGGCAAATTCCTGAACTAAGGCCACGGCCTGCGGCGCAAGGCCCAGCTTGCGCAAACGGTTCACGCGGCTTTCGCCCCGCTTCATGCTGGCAAGTTTGGCGGTGATCTCTTCGGCGCTGGTGTCTGGCATCAGGTCAATCTCCAGCGCCCCGCCCATGCGCAGCGCGCGCGATACGGCGTAAATTCCGCCCCCTTCCAGCCCGCGCTGCGAAATTACAAATTCGCCGCGTTCGGTTTGATCGCCCACGCGAAGGGCCGCGCCTTTAATCGCCTGCCCAAAATGCCGTGCCATATGCGCCGACCAGTCCACGGAAAATCCCATATTCGCGGGCTGCCACGGGGCAATCTGCACGCCCTTATCGGCCAAAATCCCCGTCCAAGCGCCGTCAGAGCCCAGCCGCACCCAAGACGCGCCGCCCAGTGCCAGTACGCAGACCTTGGGGCGCAAAACCTGTGCGCCCAAGGCTGTGTTAAATACATAGCCGCCGTCGCCTTCAAACCCCGTCCAGCGCCAGCGCGTGCGCAGGTCTACCCCCGCCGCGCCAAGCCGCAAAAGCCATGCGCGCAGCAGGGGGGATGCTTTCATGTCGCGCGGAAACACCCGCCCCGATGTGCCTGTAAACACTTCGATCCCCAAGGCGCGTGTCCAAATCACCATCTCGCGCGAGCCAAACCTTGCCAGAATGGGGGCCAAAAGGGGGCTGTTATAGGCGGCAATAAACGCCTCTGGCGGCTGATCTTTGGTGATGTTCAGCCCCGATTTTCCCGCCATCAGCAGCTTGCGCGCGGGGCTTGGCTTGGCCTCGCAGATCACCACCTTTGCCCCGCCTTTGGCCAATTCTTCGGCAGCCATCAGCCCTGCGGGGCCTGCGCCAATCACCAAAGCGTCGATTTGTACGGGCGCATCCATAGACATATGATTGCTTTCCATTACCTAAGCCGCAGAAGCTAAAGCGCAGACTTGGCGCAGAACGGCGAAAGGCACAAGCATGCGCGTTGATCCCACCCCAATTTGCCCGCTGTGCCTGCGCCCCATCCCGCAAGGCGCGCCGCAAAGCCTGCATCATCTGATACCAAAGTTAAAGGGCGGCAAGGGTGGGCCAGTGGTGCTGCTGCACCACATTTGCCACAAGGAAATTCATGCGCGGTTTTCCGAAGCCGATTTGGCGCGGCGGCTGAACACGCCCGAAACCCTGCGCGCCGCCCCAGAATTGCAGGGGTTTTTGGACTGGATCGCGCGCCGCCCGCCCGAATTTACCAGCAGGGTCAAGGGCGGCGGGCGGCGTTAGGGGATCATCGCCTTAATCGCCGCGACATGTTCAGGCGTGGCTGCAAGCGCTTCTTGCGCCAAGGTTTTTGCGGCGTCCATCAACCCGCCCTGCGGCACGATGCGGTCAATCAGGCCCCACGCCAATGCCTCGGCGGCGTCAATCTTGGCCCCGCCCAGCAAAATCATCTTGGCGCGGGCTGGCCCGATCAGGGCTGCTAGGCGGGCAGGGTCGGATGGCTGCGGCAAGTATCCCAGCCGCATGACGGGATAGAAAAATTTGGCCCCCGCCACCGCCAGCCGAATATCGCAGGCCAGCGCCATGCCAAAGGCACCGCCTGCCAAGGTGCCGTTCAGCGCGGCGATGGTCAGGCAGGGCAGGGCGGCAATGCGCGATGACAGCGCCTGCCACACCCCATCGGTCGCCAGCCCTGCGCGGGCGGCGTCCAGATCTGCCCCCGCGCTGAACACCGCGCCTTGCCCAGTCAGAACCACGGCGCGGGCAGATGGCGCGTCAAAAGCGGCGTGCAAATCCAAAAGCATCGCGCGCGTCAGCGCGTTGGCCTTTTCTGCGCGGTTTATCGTGATAATCCGCATATCCCCTTGATCGGCAACCTCTATCACGGACCAACCCCCACCTTTGCGCGCACATCGGTATCGCGCAGCGATACATCGCGGCCCAGCCACGCATCGGCCCCCGCCCCGCACATCCAAACCAGCGCCTTTGCGGCCCAGTCTGGCGGGATATGCGCCGATGGGCCCAGTTGCGAGACGGGGTTGATGCCCGATGCCTTAATCACCACCTGCATGTCTGTGGCCACAGTGCCAGGCGACAGGCCCAAAACGCGCAAGCCATGCGCGGCCTGTTCTAAATGCGCCACGCGCGTGAGCATCAGCGCGCCTGCCTTGCTGGCGCAATAGGCGCTCCACCCCTCCATCGGGTTTACGGCTGCGCCAGAGGAGACGGTGATGATCGTGCCATGCCCCTGCGCGCGCATTATGGGGATCGCGGCGCGCATCCCGTGAAATACACCGCGCAGGTTGGTATCCATTGCCTTTGCCCATTCGGCGGGGTCTGCGTCATGCAGATGCGCGATGGGGGTAATGATGCCTGCATTGTTCACCAGAACATCCAGCCTGCCCGCCCAATCGACGGCCTCTTGAACAGCACCTTGCACTTGGGCAAAGTCGCCCACATCGCAGGTAATGGCCCGCGCCTGCGGCCCCAGTTCAGCCGCCAAATCTGCCAGTTTGCCTGCGCGCCGCGCCGCCAACACAACCTTTGCCCCCGCCGCCACAAAGGCGCGCGCGCCAGCCGCCCCAATTCCCGCGCTGGCCCCCGTGATCAGCACGCATTTGCCCGATAAATCCTGCATATTCTTTCCTTTTTCCGCCGAAAGCGCGGCAAAGCATTGACCCCGCCCCGTGCTGGCGCAATGCTGCACCGAACCAAAGCAAAGCGAAAGAGGCCAGCGATGCATTCACCTGCCAAATCACCGTCTGTTTTTGCCGTATTAATGGCCTGCGCGCCGTGGCCCGCATTGGCCGATGTCACCCCCGAAGAGGTGTGGCAAAACTGGCAAGATGCCAGCGCCGCCATGGGCCAAACGGTGGTTGCAGGCAGCGTGGCGCGCGATGGTGATGTATTGACCATCGACGCAGTCACAATTGCCAGCGCGGCCAATGGCGTAACCGCCGAAGGCAGCATTGAACAGATTTTGATGGAAGATCAGGGTGATGGTACAGTTCTGGTCACCATGTCGCCCGACTATCCGCTAAAAATGCGCCTGCCCGCGATGGAGGCAGGCAAGCCAGAGGTTGAGCTGGACATTCTGGTCACGCAAACCGATTTGCGCATGATCGCCAGTGGCGATGCGGACGCGATCAGCTATGATCTGACGGCCCCGTCGATCAAAGTGAAGCTTGACCGCATTGCAGGGGCTGATGGGCAGGAGGCAAACCTAACCGTCGATGCGACCATCACCGATGTTGCGGGCACCTATGGCACACGCAAAACGGATGCAGGGTTGCAGGCCGACAGCGATATAACCGCCAGTGGCATGGCGCTGGCCGTGGTTGGGGCAAACCTTGCCCAGCAATCGGAATTTCGCGCCACGGCGGCGATGACGGGCCTTGCGCTGAAATCTTCTGGCGCGCTGATGGGGGCGGCTTTGGCCGCAGGTGCTGACCCGCAGATTATGGCGGCCATGGAAAACACTAGCGACATTGCAACAGAAACGACCGAATTCACCTTTGAAGTGGCCGAGCCGAATGGGACGACATCTGCAACTGGAACTTTGGGCAAAGGGCAGCTAATCGCAAACACGGCGGGCGGGGTGATGGATTTTTCCCTCGCCCAATCGGATGCGGCTGCCACGGTGAACACCCCTTCTATTCCCGTGCCTGATATGGCGATTGCGCTGGATAAGTTTGCCATCGCGCTGACCGCGCCCATTACGCCCAGCGAAGCGGCGCTGCCCTTTGCGTTTTCGACCGAGCTGGCAAATCTAAGCTTGTCCGATGCGCTGTGGGCCATGTTCGACCCAAGCGCTGCTTTGCCGCGCGATCCGATCAATTTGGTGATTGATAGCGAAGGCACAACCAAGCTGAACGCCATGCCAACGGACCCGAATGCAGCGCCGATGATGCCTGCGGAACTGGAAACGCTAAACCTAAAAGCCCTGCGCCTTTCGGTGGCGGGCGCGGAACTGACAGGGGCGGGCGCCAGCACCTTTACCCCCGATCAAAACGGCACGCCCAGCCCCAATGCCAAGCTGGATTTCACGCTGACGGGCGCGAATGGGCTGATGAATAAGCTTGTCGCATCGGGGTTGGTATCGCCCGAAATGCTGACCTTTCCGCGTATGATGCTGGCCATGGTCGCAAGCCCTATGACCGATGGATCGGATGGCTATACATCCACCATCGAAATTCAGGACAAGGCCGTGTCAGCCAATGGCCAAGTGCTGTATCAACTGCCATAAGGGCAGGGGTTCTTGGGGTAGGATAGCACAATGACGATTGATCTTGCGGGTTTGACAGATGCGCTGCTGACCGCGGCGCGCGGCGCTGGGGCCGAGGCGGCTGATGCGATGGCACTATCTGGCGCGGCCCTTTCGGTGGATATCCGCAAAGGCGCGCTAGAGCAGGCCGAACGCGCCGAATCGATCGAGATTGGCCTGCGGGTTTTGATCGGCGGGCGGCAAGCCTGCGTTTCGGCATCTGACATATCGGCGCGTACCATTTCGGAACTGGCCGCGCGCGGCGTGGCCATGGCGCGCGAGGCCCCAGAAGACCCCTATGCAGGGCTGGCAGACCCCGCGCAATTGGCCAAAGGTTGGGATTTGGCCGCATTGGATTTGTTTGAGGCTGCCCCCGAAACGGGCGCGGGCGAATTGCAGGATATGGCCCGCGCGGTTGAGGGTGCTGCGATGGGTATCGCGGGCATTACCCAAGTGGAAGCTTCCGCCAGCCACAGCCGCCGCGCAGTGCATTTGGCCGCAAGCAATGGGTTTTCTGGTGGCTATGCATGGTCTAGCACCTCGGTTTCTGCAGTGGCTTTTACGGGCCAAGGCACCGCGATGGAGCGTGATTACGCAGGCGAGGGGCGCATTTACCGCGCCGATTTGCCTGATTTGGCGAGTATCGGCACGCTTGCCGCCACCCGCGCGCTGGCCCGCGCAGGCGCGCGCAAACCTGCCACGGGAACCTTTCCCGTGCTGTTTGATGAACGTGTTGCAAGCAGCCTGATTGGCCATTTGCTGATGGCGATCAATGGCGCGTCTATTGCGCGGGGCGCGTCTTGGGCGCTGGATTTGCTGGGGCGGCAGGTGCTGCCTGCGGATCTGTCGCTAATCGAAGACCCGCTGCGCCCGCGCATATCTGGCAGCCGTCCGTTTGATGGCGAAGGTCTGCCATCGGCCCGCCGTATGGTGGTGGAAGGCGGGGTGCTGATGGGCTGGACGCTGGATTTAGCATCGGCGCGCAAACTGGGGATGCAAAGCACGGCCAGTGCAGCGCGCGGCACCTCTGCGCCGCCTTCGCCTTCGTCCAGCAATATCGACCTGACGCAGGGCAGCAAGTCGCAGGCGGAATTGCTGGCCGATATGGGCACGGGGCTGCTGATCACCTCGATGATTGGCAGCACGATCAACCCCACCACGGGGGACTATTCGCGCGGGGCGGCAGGGTTTTGGGTGGAAGGCGGGCAGGTTCAATACCCCGTCAACGAATGCACTATTGCGGGCAATTTGAAAGATATGCTGCTGCGCATTATCCCCGCCAATGACGCGCGCGCGCATCTGTCTACCCGTGTTCCCAGCCTGTTGGTGGATGGTATGGTGATTGCGGGGGCTTAAACCTTGGCATGTTCTTACGAAAAAGGCCGCCCAACTGGGCGGCCTTTTTGTTACTTTTTCTTCGGTGGCACGAAACGCTTTGATGTATCGCGCGCATCCGCCTTTGGTTTATCTACCTTGCCTTTAAAGGCAGGCTTGCCGCTGGGCTTGCCGTCATAGGCTTTGCCCTCAGCCGCGTGGCTTTTTAAGCCTGCCGCGCGGGCGGGCGCGTCTTTGCCGCCGCCGTGCGATTTAAAACCAGCCGAGCGGGGGGCAAAGGGTTTGGCATCGCCAAAATCGCGGGCCCCTTCCTTTTTGACATAGGGTTTTGCCCCGTCTTCGCGTTTGGCATAGGGCTTGGGGGCTGGGGCCGCGTCACCCGTCTTGGCATAGGGCTTTGGCGCATAGGGTTTTGCCGCATCATCCCGCTTGGCATAAGGCTTTGCGCCGTAAGGTTTGTCGCCGTCTTCGCGCTTGGCGTACGGCTTTGCGCCATAGGGCTTGTCCGCGCTTTTCGCGCCGTAGGGTTTGGCCCCATAAGGTTTGGCATCGCCCTTGGGCGCATAGGGTTTGCTGCCCTCTTCGCGCTTGGCATAGGGCTTACGCTCGGCCTTGGGTGCGGGGGCCTCGCTTGGGGCGCGGTCTGATCCGCCCAAGGGATTGTAAGCGGCAGCGTATCCGCCGTCGTCTTCCACCATGCGAGCGGGTTTGGGGGTATAGGCGGGTTTGTCCGCACGGGGCGCGCGGGCGGGCTTATCGTCGTATGATTTGGCCGCATAGGGTTTGTCTGTGTCACCCTGCTTGGCATAGGGTTTTGCGGCAGGCTTGCTGCGCGGCTTATCGGCAAAGCCGCCCTCGCTGCGCGGGCTGCGTTCGGGGCGGTCAAGGCTTGGCTCGCCTTCAAGACGCGCCATTTGCACGCCGCTTTCCAGCTCTAGCCCCGCGCCAAACTTGCCCGCCTGCGCGGCGGCAATCTGCACAAAGGTCTGGTTTTCCTGCACGCGGATCGCGCCAATGGAATCCTTGGCAATGCCGCCCGCATCGCAGATTTTTGGCAGCAGCCAGCGCGCTTCGGCGCGTCCAGAACGGCCCACGGAAAGGGAGAACCAGACCGAGGGGCCAAATTCGCCGCGCTCGCGCGGGGCGCTGTCTTTGGGAGGGCCTGCTTGGTCGGACAGAACATCGGGGGCAGACCGGCCTTCGCGCCACATCCGCACAAAGGCGGCGGCGGTTTGCGCGGGGCCGTAACGGTCGACCAAAGTTTGTGCCAGTTCGGCATCATCACCCAGTGGCGCCTGCAAGAACGGGTGTTCGGCAAGGCGCAAATCCTCGCGCCCCTGCACATCATCGGCGCTGGGCGCGGGGCCCCATTCGGCCACCACTTTGGCCCCTTGCAGCAGGCGCTGGGCCTTTTTGAATTCGGACGGGGATACAATCAGCGCCGAAACCCCTTTCGACCCCGCTAGACCTGTGCGGCCAGAGCGGTGCAGCAGCGTCTCGGAATTGGATGGCAGATCGGCATGAATCACCAGATCCAGCCCCTTAAGGTCAATCCCGCGCGCGGCAACGTCGGTGGCCACGCACACGCGCGCACGGCCATCACGCAGCGATTGCAGCGCCAGCGTGCGTTCAGATTGCGAAAGCTCCCCCGACAGGGCCACCACCTGAAAGCCGCGATTGCCCATGCGAGCCAGCAACTGATTCACGTTGGCGCGGGTTTTGCAAAACACAATCGCCGCGCGCGCATCGTAATAGCGCAGGGCGTTGAATATGGCATGTTCGCGGTCGCGCACGGCCACCGAATAGGCGCGGTATTCAATATCGACATGCTGCTTTGCCTCGCCTTGGGCGGCAATGCGCAGCGCGTCGCGCTGAAAATCACCTGCCAGTTTGGCAATTTCTTTGGGCACAGTTGCCGAAAACATCAGGGTGCGGCGATCTTCTGGCGCGGCTTGCAGGATGAATTCCAAATCTTCGCGGAACCCCAAATCCAGCATCTCATCCGCCTCGTCCAGCACGGCGGCGCGCAGGCCCGACAGGTCTAGGCTGCGGCGTTCGATATGGTCGCGCAGGCGGCCTGGGGTGCCGACAACAATATGCGCGCCGCGATCAAGGGCGCGCTTTTCGGCGCGGTAATCCATGCCGCCCACGCAGGTGGCAATCTGCGCGCCTGCCTTGCCGTACAGCCACTCAAGTTCGCGCGCGACTTGCAGGGCCAGTTCGCGCGTCGGAGCAATAATCAGGCCCAAGGGAACATCGGCATACAGCAGCTTGTCCACGCCGCCCAGCATTTGATCGGCGATGGCAATGCCAAAGGCCACGGTCTTGCCGCTGCCCGTTTGCGCCGATACCAACAGATCGCGCCCGCGCGCGGCCTCGTCCAAAACAGCCGGTTGCACGGCGGTTAGGTTTTCATAGCCCTGCGCAGCAAGCGCCGCAGCCAAAGGGGCTGCGATTTCATATGTGTTCATCATCTATCCCATGGGGGGCAGCTGTGCTGCGCCCGATATGTGCCAATTGCTCGGCACATCAGTTTCGCAGATGCGGGCCTCCTCGCCCACAGCGCCGAAATCTTTGGGCCGATTTGGGGCGCATAGCGGGAAAATTCGCGCCTGTATATAGGTAAGGGCGCAATTGGTGAAAATTGCCGCAAAGCCGCGTCTTGCCGCGCGGGGCGCGAGCGTTTACCCTAAGCGCATCAAATTAGGAGGTGAACATATGGCGCAGCGGTTGCATTTGGTGTTTGGCGGCGAGTTAGTGAACCCGCAGACCAATGTGTTTCGGGATGTCAAAGACATCCATATCGTCGGCATGTTCCCCGATTATGACAGCGCCTTTTTGGCATGGAAGGCCGAGGCGCAGCGCACGGTGGACAATGCCCATATGCGATATTTCATCGCCCATATTCACCGCCTGCGCGAAGAAGGAAAATCTGGCTCGCTGACCGAGGAGATGGGCGCGTAAAGCGCCCCGCGCGCGGTGTCATCCTTTGGGCTTACCCTTTATTCCCTTACGGCGCGGCAGGCGGCGGGCGCAGATTATACGCCGCGCCCAGATGGCCCCCTTGTTTGGCTGGTTCTGACAGACCCTGCGCAAAGCGAGGCGGCGCTGCTGCTGGCGCGCCGCTTGCAAGGGGATCATGGGTTTGCTGTGCTGATTTCGGGCGGCAAGGGGGATTTGCAGGAAAATGGGATTTTGACGGGCACATTGCCCGCCGATCATCCCGCCACGGTGCAAGAGTCTCTGGCCCATTGGCAACCCGATGTCAATGTTATTTTGGGCAGCACGCTGCGCCCTGTTTTGATTGATATGGCCGCAACAAAGGGCATACCAATGCTGCTGGTGCAAGCAGACATTCCGCAGTTGCTGCGCGGGTCAGATCGTTGGTTTTTTGGCCTGACACGGCGCAGTGTGTTGGCCTTTCACGCCATTATGACCATCGATGAAACCGCCGCGCGTGAATATCGCAGGCTGGGGGCCAGTAACGTGGCGCGGTTGGGGCGGATGGAAGCGGGCAGTTTGGCCTTGCCCCATAACGAGCCTGAACGCGCGGCCTTGGCGGCGCTATTTGCCACGCGCCCCGTTTGGCTGGCGATCGATGTGCCACCCGAAGAAGAGGCCGCCGTGATTGCCGCCCACCGCGCGGCGCTGCGCCTTGCCCACCGTTTGCTGCTGATTTTGGTGCCAAGCGACCCATCCCGCGCGCCCGCCTTGGCTGCGGCGTTAGAGGGCAGCGAAGGCTGGATCGTGGCACGCCGCGATCTGGACGAAGAGCCTGATACCGAAACCGCCGTCTACATCGCCGATACGGGGCAGGAATATGGGCTGTGGTATCGGCTGGCCCCTGTTACCTTTATGGGCGGATCGCTGTTTGGGGTTGGGTCTGCCCGATCCCCTTTGGAACCCGCCGCGCTGGGATCGGCGATTTTGCACGGGCGCAAGACGGGGGCATTTGGCGCGGCTTACGGCCGGCTGGGCGCGGCGCTGGGCGCGGCCCCTGTCAGCACCGAGGGCGAGCTTGCCGAGTTTCTAACCGAATTGCTTGCCCCCGACCGCGTGGCGCGCATGGCCCATGCGGCGTGGGGTGTGGTATCCGAAGGGGCCGAGGTGACCAACCGCATTGTCACCACCGTGTTGCATTTGGCCGAAGGGAAACGCTGATGCGCGCGCCTAAGTTTTGGCAAAGCCGTGGGCTATTGGCCCAAATCCTGCGCCCTTTGGGCGCGGTGACGGCTGTATTGACGGCGCGGCGCGTGGTGCGGGGCGGGTTGCGTCTGGGTATACCCGTGATCTGCGTGGGCAATATCAATGCGGGCGGCACGGGCAAAACCCCCACCGTGATTGCCCTGGTCGAGGCGCTTAGCGCGCGGGGCGTAACTGTTCATATCGTCTCGCGCGGGTATGGCGGGCGGCTGGCTGGGCCTGTGCGGGTTGACCCCGCCCGCCACAGCGCCGCCGATGTGGGCGACGAGCCGCTGCTTTTGTCGGCCTTTGCCCCCGTGATCGTGGCGCGTGATCGCGCGGCGGGGGGGCGGCTGGCGCAAGAGTGCGGCGCACAGGTGATTGTGCTGGATGATGGGCTGCAAAACCCTAGCCTTGTCAAAGACCTGTCGCTTGTTGTGGTCGATGCTGGGGCGGGTTTTGGCAATGGGCTTTGCCTGCCCGCAGGCCCGCTGCGCGAACCTGTTGCGGCGGGGCTGGCGCGGGCGGATATGGTTTTATCCATTGGTGATGCCCCCGCGCAGCAAGATTTTTCGGCGCGCTGGGCTGCCCAAATTGCGCCGCGCCCGCATATCACAGGCGCGCTGCAACCGCTGCCGATGGGGGTAGATTGGCAGGGCGCACGGGTGATTGCCTTTGCAGGCATTGGGCGGCCTGAAAAGTTTTTCGCCACATTGCGCGCCCTTGGTGCGACCCTAATTCGAGCCGAGGCGCTGGGCGATCATGCCGCTTTGCCCGATGCATTGCTGACCCGCCTTTTGGCCGAGGCGCGCCAAACGGGGGCCGATTTGGTGACCACTGAAAAAGATGCCGTGCGCCTGCCACCGCGCTATCGGGCCGAGGTGTTGACCCTGCCCGTGCGGCTGCGTCTGAACAATTCGGCCCCGCTGGACGCAGCCCTAGACCGCCTTTTACTCTAACGCACGCGCTTCGCTTTCCAGCATAATCGGAATGCCTTCGCGGATGGGAAAAGCCAGCCCCGCGCTGCGCGAGATAAGTTCTTGCGCGGCGGCATCATAGGTCAGCGGCCCCTGCGTCAGCGGGCAAATCAGCGCATCTAACATGCGCCGATCTATATGTTGGCCACTGGCGGGGGGTGTGTCATTCATTGGATGATTTCATCGTTTTTGCCGCCCGCGTGCAAGGCATATTCCATCAGCGCCATCATCGTCTCGCGCCGCGTTTGCAACGATGGTGCCTCTAGCAAAGCTTGCTTATCTTCGGGGGAAAAAGGCATCAGCATGGACATTGAATTGATCAGCAATTCGGGTTCGGCATCTTTGATACCCGACCAATCACCACCCAAACTATGGGCCGCGAAATACCGCTTTAGCAGGGCCAAGAACCCCTCGCGGTCAAAACCTGCGTCATGTTCTTCGGGCCCCAAATCGCGGGCAAAAGGGGCCCAATCGATATGCGCGCGCCGATATGGCGTGAAACCCTGCACTTCATCGGCAATGCGAAAGCGTGACAGGCCTGTCAGCGTGATCATATAGCGCCCATCATCGGTTTCAGAAAAGGATGTGATACGCCCTGCGCAGCCGATGGCCGACAGTTTGTTGCCGCCGCCCTTTGGCATCTCGCGCGGTTGCACCATGCCAATCAGCCGCGCGGGGCTTTTCAGGCAATCATCCAGCATCGCCAAATAGCGCGGCTCGAACAAATGCAGCGGAAGCCGCGCGCGCGGCAACAGCAGCGCGCCGGGTAGGGGGAAGATGGCGATCAGGTCTGGTAGTTCTATGGATTTGCTCATGGCGCAGAACCTAGTGCGCCAAAGCGATCAGGCAAATATCATTGACGATAATCTGCGCCGTCCAGCCAAAACAATTGGGTCTTGGGGGGGCAGCGCCTCGAATATCTGGAACAGTTGCGCGCGTGCTGCGCCGTCGTTCCACTCGCGGTCGAGTTTGAACAAATCTAGAAGCGTGCTGATTGCGTCTTCCGATTTTCCGCCCGCATGCAGCGCCAAGGCAAGGTCGATATAGGCGGCGCGGTTGGCAGGATCGGCGGCCAAGGTGCGGCGCAAATCATCCTCTGGGCCTGCGCTGGCAGCGGCGCGTGCCAGATCGATTTGCGCGCGCAGGGGGGCCAGTTCTTTGGCCGCTGCAATGGCGGCAGGCGCGGCGTTGAGCAGCGCTTCGGCTTTGT
>CAXNEP010000020.1:0-13890 GCA_964200865.1 Cypionkella sp.
AAAGTTTGCGCCCGCTGCTTTGCAATCGTCGATATAGTCACTTTCGGTAGACAGCACACCCGCCGACTTGCCCGCCGCGCGGATCCGCGCCAGTGCGTCCAGTACGGCTGCCTTTACTGTGGGGTGGTTTGGTTGGCCCAAATAGCCCATGTCTGCCGCCAAATCTGACGGGCCTATGAACAGGGCATCCACCCCCTGAACCGCTATAATCGCATCCAGATTCGCAAGGCCTTCCGCGCTTTCAATTTGCAAGATCAGGCAAATCTGGTCATTTGCGGTGGTCAGATAATCAGGGATCGCTGAAAACCGCGAGGCGCGGGCCAGCGACGATCCCACCCCGCGTATCCCTTCGGGCGGATAGCGCGTGGCGCGATAGGCGCGCAGGGCCTGATCGGCGGAATGTACCATTGGAATCAGCAGGTTTTGCGCGCCAATATCCAGCGCCTGCTTAATCGCGGCAGGGTCATCATCGCGCAGGCGCACCACGGGCGCGGGGCCATGCGCGCCAATCGCGGCCAGTTGGGCAGAAATAGAGCGAATATCATTGGGCGCATGTTCGCCGTCGATCAGCAACCAGTCAAAATCCGCCGTGGCGGCAATTTCGGCGGCATAAGGGTCGGCAAAGCCTAGCCAAATGCCATGCAGCACTGCGCCCTGTTTCAGGCGGTGTTTTAGGGTATTGACGGGTGCAGGCATGAACCACCTTTGGTGTTGACGATTATACTATCAAAAGCACCAAAAGCGGCGCGAACGCAACCGCCCGAAGGGCGCTAAACCGCAACCCCAAACAAACGGCCTACGCCAGCCGTAATTGCCATAGCCGCCGCGCCCCAAAACAGCACGCGCGCTGTGGCAGGCAACAGCGGCGCGCCGCCCGCCAACGCGCCCAGTGCGCCAAGCCCTGCAAGGCCCGCCATGGTGACACCCACCACAACTGGAATGATCGCCGTTGCAGGGGCTAAAACGGCTGCAACCAAAGGAACGGCAGCGGCAACCGTGAACGTCACGCCAGATGCAAAGGCCGCTTGCATCGGGTTGGCGGCGTGCACCTCTGATAGGCCCAACTCATCACGGACATGGGCGGCCAGTGCGTCTTTTTGGCTTAGCTCGCGCGCCACCAATTGCGCGGTTTCGCGCGACAATCCGCGGCTTTGGTAGATCGAGGCAAGCTCGGCCTCTTCTTCCTGTGGCATCTCGGTCAGCGCCACCTGTTCGCGCGCGATATCGGCCTTTTCCACATCAGACTGTGAGGATACCGAAACATATTCGCCCGCCGCCATCGACATGGCCCCTGCGGCAAGCCCCGCCGCCCCCGCCAGCAAAATGGCGCGCGGGCTGGGGTCGGCCGCCGCCACGCCCACAATCAGCGAAGAGACAGAGACAACCCCATCATTCGCCCCCAAAACCGCCGCGCGCAGCCAGCCTGCGCGGTTGATGTAATGGGGCCGCTCGTGCGCAGATTCGTAAAAGGGGGGCATGGTGGGTATCCTTTTGGGTTACGGCAAGTCTGGGTGTTGCGGCGTGTTTAGGCCCAAATGCAGCGCGGCGCGAAAACCTGCATTAGTGTTGGGAATGGGCGAGGTTAGAACCAGCGCCGCACCAGCGCGGCCCGCAATGGTGCGCACGATAGACAGGCCAAGGCCCGCGCCGATGCTGGCCAAACTGGCGCGGGCAAACCGCGTGGTCAGGCCCGCCAAAACATCGGCAGGCAACGGTGGGCAGGGGTTGTCGACCAGCAGCCAACCATCTGCGTGCAAGGTCACGCTTGCACCCCTATCACTGCCGTGGCGCAGGGCATTTTCGATAAGGTTGCGCAGGGCAATGGCAATTGCATCAGGGTCAAGTTGTGACAGAACGGGCGCGTCTGGCAGGGATAATGCGATCTGCGCGCCTTCCGCGCTGCGGGTGAAATCTTGTACAATCAGCCGAACCGCGGCGCGGCAATCTTGCGGCGCGTCCAGTAGCAGCCGCGCCCCCTCGGCCCGCGCAAGTTGCATCAGCCGTTCTGTCAGGCGGGTCAGGCGCTGTAATGTCGCCTCGATTTCGCCTGCACGGCGCACGGTGTCTGGCTCGCGCGATTGGCTGCGCAATCGCTGCACCTGCGCAATCGCTCCTGCCAAAGGTGTGCGCAATTCGTGCGCCGCATTGCTGGCAAAACTGCGTTCGGCATCAAAAGCTTGGGTCAAGCGGGCAAAAAGCTGGTTGGTGGTTTGAGCAATCGGCAGCAATTCACTTGGCAGGCCCGTTAGGGGCAGGGGGGCAAGGCTGTGCGCGCCTTGCGCGTCCAGCAGGCGGCGAAGGCGTTTTAGCGGGCGCAGGGCCAGCCCCATGCCCCATGTGATGCCCAAAATTGACAAAGGTATCATCGCAAGCAGGGGCAGGGTCAGGCCCAGACCCACCTCGCGCGCGATTTCGCGGCGGTGGGCAAGGGGTTCGGCAATGGTCAGGGTAATCGTGCCCTGCACAGCGGATTCCTGATAAAACCGCAAATCGTTCGCGTTGAAAAACCCCGCCTCGGCCTGCACAGGAAACAGCCCAGCATCCGCCGTGTGCGAGGCCAGCAGCACCCGCCCCAACCCATCGCGCACGACATAGGTAAAGAATTCACTATGCGGGCCAAGCGGCGCAATCGTTTGGGAAAGCCCCTCTTCTTCGCGGCTTAGCACGTCAACGACCGCCAGTTGCAACACGCGCTGGCCCGTTTCCTGCAAGGCAGAATCGAACACTTCGCCCATCTCGCGCGTTAGGATGTGCAGGGTTAAGGCCGCCGCCGCCAGCCACAAAACGGTGATCCCCAGCGACAGCGCCAGAACGGCACGCAGGCGCAGCGAAGGCAACCTCATAGCGGCCCCGCTGCTTGGCCCAAGCGATAGCCAAGGCCCCGTTCGGTGGTGATAATCCCCGCCCCCAGCTTTTTGCGCAGCCGCGAGATATGCACCTCTAGCGCGTTGCTTTCGATTTCGGTGTCAAAGGAATAGAGCCGCTCTTCCAAGGTGGCTTTGGAAAACAATTGGCTTGGCCGCTGCAAAAACGCTTCGATCAGAACCCATTCGCGGGCGGTCAAGGTGACAGTTTTTCCAGCGCGCGTAGCGCTGCGCGCCGCCAGATCAAAGGCCAAATCGCCTAAGGTGATGGCAGGGCTAGGATGGTTCGCATAGCGCCGCGCAACCGCGCCGATACGGGCGGAAAGTTCGGCCAGATCAAAGGGTTTGACAAGGTAATCATCGGCCCCTGCGTTCAGCCCTTCGATGCGGTCTGATATTTGATCCAGCGCGGTTAGAATAAGCACGGGCACTTGCAAACCGCGCGCACGCAGGCCCTTTAGAAACGAAATCCCGCGCCCATCGGGCAGCATCAAATCCAGCAAGATCAAATCAAAACTTGCGCTAGCCAGCGCGTCTTGTGCGCTGTCCAACCTCTGCGCCCAATCAACTGAATGCCCGCCGTCTTCGATCTGCTCGCGCACAGCGCTGCCGATGACTGTATCATCCTCAATCAAAAGAACGCGCATTTCGCCCCCTAGGCCATTAGTCACCCGATTGCCTGCGAACCTGACACCAGCCTGAAGCAAATTACTGTCCCGCTTCAGGCTGGCGTCAGGTTAGTGCGGCATGGCTGTGTCAAGGATACCCTAGATCGATGCCATAGGAGAATGCCATATGAAACGCCTAGCAATGATTATGCCGATCGCCGCAGTGCTGATTGCGGTTGGCGCTGCTTTTGCAGGTGGGCGCAATACGTGCACAGTGCCGATGGCCGATTGGCAGCCACGTGAAAAGGTCGCCGCTTTGGCGGCAGAAATGGGCTGGCAGGTGCGCAGGATTAAGATTGATGATGGCTGCTATGCCGTTGTTGGCAGGGATAAAGACGGTCGCCAGATCGAAGCCTATGTGCACCCCGCAAACCTGACCGTGATCGGCATCGAATATGAGGATGACGAACACGAAGGGGGGCATGGCCGCGCAGAAGGTTGGCCGCAATAAAGGCGGCCCATGTGCCGACCCGCGCGCGCAGGACTTGGCTTTTTGCAATGGGCGCGGCGCATCAAACATTACTAAACCCCGAATTTTAGGAGCATATCATGAACCCGATATCGACACCCTTAATGGTGACTGCCGCGTTGACGACAGCGCTGACAGCGCCCGTTATGGCCTATGCGCGGCCTGTCACCCTAACCGCCAATATGGCCAATTATGGCGGGCGCGGCGCGTATTTGGCGGTTTATCTGACCGATGCGGCGGGGGCTTATGCGGGCAGCCTGTGGATGGCGGGCGGCAAGGCGAAATACTACCGCCACCTGTCTGATTGGGCGCGCCTGACGGGCGGCGATCCTTCGCAGGTAGACGGGATTACAGGAGCCAGCGTTGGTGCGGGCGGAAAGCTGGAATTGACGATGGACGTGGCCGACGCGCTGTTTGACGCGGGCTATACGCTGCATGTCGATGCCGCAGTCGAGGATATGCGCGACAGCCCCAATGAAATTGCCCTGCCGCTGGACAGTGCCAATTCTGGCACAGCGGTGCAGGGCCGTTTGTACATCGCTGATTTCGCCGCAACTTACTAAACGCAGGGCCAAGATGATACGCATATTGCACCGCTGGCCTGCGCTGATTGCGCTGGCTTTTATCACCACGCTGGCGATCAGCGGGGCGATCTTGGCCCTGTTTCCCGCATTAGAGGCCGCAGCCACACCTGCCGCCCAGAAGGGCCAAACTGTCGCGGAACTGGCGGCAAAAGCCTTGGCAGTGCACCCGCAGCTAGACCAAATTCGCCGCGCCCCATCGGGCAAAATTACCCTTTGGTGGTTTGAAGGCAATACTGCCGCCTCGTCTGTGTTTGATCCTGTAACGGGCCAAGATGCGGGCAATGCCGATACACCTGCCCTGCAAACATGGATGACCGAATTTCACCGCGCTTTGTTTTTGCATGATGCGGGGCGCTGGGTGACGGCGGTTGCCGCGCTGGCCATGCTGGTATTGGCGGTGACGGGCAGTATGCTGGTTGCCGCGCGGATGGGCGGCTGGGGCAACTGGTTTGCCCGCACCAATGGCCCCCTGTCTGCCCGCCTGCACACCGAATTGTCGCGCGTGGCGGTGCTGGGCCTTGGCATATCCGCGCTGACCGCGCTGTGGATGACAGCCTCGACCTTTGGCTATATCGATGCCGAGCCTGCAACGCCGCTGTTTCCTGCCACGTTAAGCGGCCAGTTGGGCCTTTCCCCCACCGATATGCCCGCATTGCAAAGCGTTCTGGTCGCAGATTTGCGTGATCTGACCTTTCCAGCACTGGGCGATGCTAATGACGTGCTGACGCTGACCACGCAGGCGGGGTCTGGCTATGTCGACCAAGGCACGGGGCAAATGCTGGCATGGGCGGATGCGGGTGTTTTGGCGCAGGCCGAGGAATGGGTTTACCTTTTGCACACAGGCCAAGGCGCGGCGGTCTGGGGCCTGATAATGGGGCTGATGGTGCTGGCTGTGCCTGCGCTTGCGGTCACTGGCGTGATGATCTGGGCCAAAGGGCGCGCCAGCCGCAAGCTAGGGCGGCTTACAGGCGCGGTGGGCGCGGCGCAGGCAGATTGCGTTATTTTGGTGGGCAGCGAAGGCGGGGCGACATGGGGTTTTGCCGCCACCTTGGCGCGCGCCTTGCAGGGCGCAAACCTGTGGGTGCATATGGCCCCGCTGTCCAGCCTTTCGCCCCTGCGGTATGCAGCGGCAAAACAACTTATTATCATGACCTCCACTTGGGGCGATGGTGCCGCCCCTGCCTCGGCCAAGGGTGCAATCGAACGGCTGACGGGCGCAGCCCCCAAGGCGGCGATGGCGGTGCTGGGTTTTGGCGATGCCAGCTTTGCCAATTTCTGCGGCTATGCCAGAGAATTTAATGCCAAAGCCCAAGCTGCTGGCTGGAAAAGCCTGCTGCCAATGGCCACGGTTAACCGCCAGTCGCCGCAGGAATTTGCCCGTTGGGGACGTGATTTGGGGGCCGCGATGGGCGTCGATTTGGTGCTGGATCACCAGCCAGCCATATTGCCCACCACGGCACTGAAACTGGTATCGCGCCGCGAATATGGGCAGGCGGCGCAGGCCCCCGCCGCGATTTTGCGCTTTGCTTTGCCCAAGAACAGTTTGTGGCAGCGCATATCGCGCACAGGCTTTGCGGGCTTCCAGGCGGGCGATTTGCTGGCCATTGTACCGCAAGGCGAAAGCCTGCCGCGCTATTACTCCCTTTCCTGCGGCAAGGCCGATGGTTTTGTCGAAATCGCCGTGCGTAACGTGCAGGGCGGGGTATGCTCGACATTGCTTATGAACCTAGCGGTAGGCGGTACGATTGATGCTGCCGTGCACGAAAACCCGGCCTTCAGGCTGGATCGCGCGAAAACCCCGCTGATTGTGATTGGCGCAGGTACGGGCATTGCCCCATTGGTCGGATTTGCCCGCGCGCAGGGGGTGCGGCGGCCCATTCACATGTGGTTTGGCGCGCGCGCACCCGAGACGGATTTCCTTTATGGCGAGGAATTGGAAGACTGGTATCAGTCGGGGCAGCTCGCGAGCTTGACCTGCGCCTTTTCCCGATCTGGCCCCAAAACCTATGTGCAGGACGCGCTGCGCCAAGACGCCGCTGATCTGCGCGATTTGGTTCGGCGCGGGGTAAAGGTGATGGTCTGCGGTGGGCGCGATATGGCCCAAGGGGTGCAGGCCGCCTTGGCCGAGGCGCTGGCCCCTCTGGGCCTGACACCCGCGCAGTTAAAGGTGCAGGGACGCTATGCCGAAGACGTCTATTGATCTGCCGCGCCATGTTTTGGGCGGGCGCACAATGGGCACCGAATGGTCAGTGACGCTGGACGCGGGCCTAAGCGGGCGCGATCTTGCATCCTTGCAAACCGATCTGCAAAGCGTCGTTGACGCGGTAGATAAGCAAATGTCAACGTGGAACCCAGCCAGCGATCTGATGCGCCTAAACGCCGCGCCCTGCCATGAATGGCTGCCGCAGCCGCCCGAATTGATACAGGTTTTGGCCGATGGATTGGCGATCAGCGCGGCGACCAGCGGCGCGTTCGAGATGAATTTGGGCGACGCCGTGCGCGCTTGGGGATTTGTTGCGGATGCGATTAACGTGCATGCCATCGCCGCAGCATCGCGTGCGCCGCGCTTGCCTGCAAGCGCGCTGCTGGACTTGGATATTGCGGGCGGTTTGGTGCGAAAACGCAGGCCAATCGCGCTGGATTTATCTGGTATTGCAAAGGGTTACGGCGTTGATTGCCTGATCCGCGTGTTGCACCTGCATGGCATAGCGCATGGTCTTTGCGCCATAGATGGCGAGCTGCGCGCCCTAGGCCCGCAGGCCAGTGGTGCGGCTTGGCAGGTCAGCGTGGATACCCCCGATGACGCGGCCCGCACAGCCCATTCGATGCTGACCCTTACCGATGGCGCGCTGGCCACATCTGGCGATTATCGCCATTTTGTCACGGTAAAGGGCAAACGCCTATCGCATACGTTCGATCCAAAACGCGGCGCGCCCTGCATTGATGCGCCTGCCTCGGTCACGGTTCTTGCGGCGCGCTGTGTGCAGGCCGATGCGCTGGCAACCGCGCTTATGGTCATGGGCGGGCAAGCAGGCCTAAAATTTGCCCGCGCCCATAACCTAAACGCGCTGTTCCTGCTGCGAGGGGAAGGCGAATTGGTTAGTCTGTGTTCGGGCAGCTTTGCAGCCCCATAAGCGGTGCCTTGCGCGCTGCATCGGGTAGGCGGCGTTCGATCCAAGGAATTTTGAACGGCCCACCCCTGCAAAGCTGATGTGTGATGGTACGGGCCGAACTGCCCGCGCCTATGCTTGGCATACCGCAAGGAACAACGTGGCCTATGACCCCACTTTTGGTTGGCAGGTTCTTTGCCAGTGTCACCCCAACAAGAGGCAACTGCCATGCATCTTCGCACAATCATCATTCCAGCCGCTGGGCAGGGTACACGGCTTTTGCCTGCCACAAAGGCGGTGCCAAAAGAACTTTTGAACGTTTATGACCGCCCCGTGCTGCAATTCGCAATTGACGAGGCGATTGATGCGGGGGTCGAGCGGATTATCGTGGTGATCCACCCCGACAAGCTGTCCATCCGCGATTACTTGACGCCCGATCAAGATTATATCGGGCGACTGGGTGCAAGTGGCAAGGCTATGCTCAGCGCCGCATTGGCCGCCGTGCAGGTGCCAGACGAGGTTGATCTGGTATTTGCGTTTCAGAACAAACCACTGGGGCTGGGCCATGCCATTTCCTGCTGCAGCGCGATGGTTTTGCCTGGGCCATTTGGGGTGATCTTGCCCGATGATGTTATTATGGGGGATGCCTGCCTAACCCAGATGGGGCAGGCATATTCGGGGGGCCACATGGTCGCTGCAATGACCGTGCTTGCCCAAGATGCCCCGCGCTATGGCATTTTTCGTTTGCTGGGCTCGCCCACAGGGCGGTCAATTGCGGTGTCCAGCATGGTGGAAAAGCCCAAAGCAGGAACCGAGCCATCGCTTTTGGCGGCGGTGGGGCGGTATATTCTTGACCCGATTATCTTTTCCACACTTTTGGACACGCCGCGCGGTGCGGGCGGCGAAATTCAGTTGACCGACGCAATCGCTCTAGACGCCGATCACCTTGCGCTGACCGCCTATCGCTTTTCTGGCCAAAGGTTTGATTGCGGCAGTCATGATGGGCTGCTTGATGCCGGCCTTGCCCGCCAGCGCGCGGTAAAGGGCAGGCGCAATGGCACGCCTTTGGTCAACGGTTCTGCCAAACTGCAAGATTGGTTGAACCATGCCCCGCCGCCTGCCCAGCGTTTTGATGGGCGCGCCGCCCCCCTAGACGGAAACGCGTCATGAATTGGACAGAGATCGAGGCTAAATGGGCAGCCATGACGCGCCGCGTGCAATCAGATCAGCCATTTGGGGATGATAACAAGGCGGCCCCATCAGAGCCAGAGCAAGCGCCCGCGATACAGGGCGAGGCATCCGATCTGCCAGCGGCCGCGCCGCTTGATCGTCCAGCGTTGTGAGGCGCAACGGGTTCTTGCGCGGCCTTGGTCTGGCCGCGCGCCCCGTTGATTTTTGGCAAGACCCCCATGCGATTCGCGCCGATCTTTTCGGCACCGAACGGATGGAGCATCACGCCATATCGCTGGCAACTGAACATCGCGTCGCGTTGGTGCGCGGTTCAGGGCGCGCGCTGTCGCGGCGTCTAAAGGACAATGCGGCGGCCTTGCTGGCCGCCTATCTGGCCAGTGCGGCATCGTTGCACGCGGGCCATGCCATTACACCTGCTGCGGAATGGCTGCTGGACAATTTCCACACGGTTGACGCGCAGCTGCGGCAGATCAAGGCTGATTTGCCGCCGAACTACTATCACCAATTGCCAAAATTGCAGGATGGCCCCTTTGCTGGCTATCCGCGCGTCTTGGAACTTGCATGGGCCTATGTGGCCCATACTGACAGTTTGTTTTCCGCGCCCGTTTTGACGCGGTTTGTGCAGGCTTATCAAACGGTTCAACCGCTGACGATTGGCGAGTTGTGGGCGATTGCGATTACCTTGCGCATTGTGATGATTGAAAACATGCGCCGCCTTTCGACACAGATTGTGGCGGCGCAGCGGGTTCGTTTGCAGGCCGATCAGGTGGTGGATCGCGTTCTTGTTGGTGTGTCAGGCGGGCTGGTTCAGGTTGAAGCTTTGGTGACCGAACTGACCAAAGCCGATGCTGCCAGCAGCGATGCCCCCGATATCTTTTGCGCCCAGCTTGCCAAACGTTTGCGCGGGGCTGACCCGTCCGAGACGCCACTGCTGGGATGGCTGGAAAATCGGCTGCAACATGGCGGCTCGTCAATCGAGGCAATTGTGATGACGGCGCAGCACCGCCAAGGTGCAACAAACATCACCATGCGTAATCTGGTCACCTCGATGCGGCTGATTTCCGAGGTGGATTGGGCCGAGTTTTTCGAGGCGGTCAGCTTGATTGATGCCCGTTTGCGGGCGGAATTTGACTTTGCCGCGATGGATTTTCCCACACGTAACGATTATCGCACCGCGATTGAGACATTGGCGCGCGGGGCAAAACGCAGCGAAGCATCGGTGACGCAGGCCGCGTTGGAACTGGCCGCATTCGGCGACCTGGGCGCTGTACTTATCGGCGATGCGCGGCGCGCGTTAGAGCGCAATCTTGGCTTTAAGGTGCCCTATCGTCTGGCCCTGCGGCGCGGGGTGCAGCGTTTCGGCCTGGCTTGGTACCTCATCGCCCTTGCAGTGGTTTCGGCAGCGGTCTTGGCGGCCGCTTTGCGGGTGACAGGGCCCACTGGCTGGGCCTTGGCTGCGCTGGCTGCCACGGGTGCGGGCGCAGCGTTGGATGCGGGCATGGCGCTTGTCAACCTTGCCATCACCCGAAGCTTTGCACCCAGACAACTGCCGGGATTAGAGCTGTTGTCTGGTATCCCACCAGACCTTCGGGTTCTTGTCGCCGTGCCTGTTCTGCTGGCGCAAGCTAGGGATTTGCACGATCAGATTGAACGGCTTGAGGTGCACTATCTGTCCAGCATCGGCGGTGCGGTCAGCTATGCCTTACTATCCGACGGGCCAGATGCTGCCAGCGAGCAAACCCCGCAGGATGCCGAAATATTGGCGCTGGCCCGCACTGAAATTGCCCGCCTGAACACGCGCTATCCGTCTGCGGATGGCGCGCGGTTTCTTTTGCTGCACAGGCGCAGGCAGTGGAACGCGCAGGAAGGCGTTTGGATGGGGTGGGAGCGTAAGCGCGGCAAACTGCACGAACTAAATCGCCTGTTGCGCGGGGCGACCGACACCAGTTTTGTGGCGGATACGCGCGCGATCCGTCAGGACATCCGCTATGTCATTACTTTGGATGCTGACACGCGGCTATTGCGCGACACTGTGCGGCGCATGGTGGGCAAAATGGCGCATCCGCTAAACCGCGCTCAGTTGGATCCTGCCTGCCAGCGTGTGACCAAAGGCTACGGCATTTTGCAGCCGCGCGTTGCGCCCAGCCTGCCGATGGCGCTGGACGGATCGCTGTTTCAGCGGGTGTTTTCCAGCCCCGGCGGGATCGAGCCATATGCAGCGGCGATTTCAGATGTGTATCAAGACCTGTTCAGCGAAGGCTCGTTCACGGGCAAGGGTATTTATGATGTTGATGCCTTTGCCAGTGCACTGGCCGGTCGGGTGCCCGAAAACACCATGCTTAGCCATGATTTGTTCGAAGGCGTCTTTGCGCGGGCGGGCTTGGCATCGGACATTCAGGTGATCGAAGATTTCCCTGCTAGGCAAGACGTTGACGCAGCCCGCCAGCACCGCTGGGCGCGGGGCGATTGGCAATTACTGCCGTGGATCACGGGGCGCAGGCAAACCTTTGGGGGCATTCCTGCCGTTGGGCGCTGGAAAATGCTGGATAATCTGCGCCGCAGCCTATCGGCCCCCTTGGCGATTGTGACGCTGATTGTGGGCTGGTCGGGCCCCTATGCGGCCCTGTGGACCGCAGTTGTTTTGGCTATGCTGGCGCTGCCGTATCTGATTTCACTGCCATTTGCGGTGCTGCCAGGGCGGGCGGGGATCACCTCGCGCAGCCATTTGGACGCGATTTTTTCGGATGCCCAACTGGCGGCGGCGCGCATTGGGTTGAACCTGATCTTGCTGGCATACAGCGCTTTTGCGATGCTGGATGCCATTGCGCGCAGTCTTATACGCCTGCGAACACGCCAGCATCTGCTTGAATGGAAGACGGCGGCGCAGGCGGGTAACGGGGCGCAGCCCAGCTATTTGCGGCATTATCTGCGCCATGTGGGCGGTCTTGTGCTTGGGCTGGGCGCTTGCATATTTGCCTACTTCATCCGCCCCGAAAGCCTGCCCATTATAGTGCCCTTTGGCATGGCATGGCTGCTGGCCCCCGCCGTTGCGCGCTGGATCAGCGCCCCGCGAGGGGCCAGCGCACCGCACCCCTTGACCGAGGTCGACAGCCAAACCCTTCGCCTGATTGCCCGCCGCACATGGCGCTATTTTGAAACCTTTGTCACGGCAGAGGAAAACTTTCTGCCGCCTGATAATTTTCAGGAAATTCCCGTACCCGTGGTGGCGCGCCGCACGTCGCCCACGAACATCGGGCTGTATCTGCTGTCGGTCACGGCGGCGCATGACATGGGTTGGATCAGTCAGGCCGAAGCGGTGGAACGGCTAGAGAAAACTTTGGCCACGATGGCGCGGATGCCGCGCTTTCGCGGGCATCTTTATAACTGGCACGACACCAGTGACTTGCGCGTTTTAGACCCGCCCTATGTCTCGTCAGTCGACAGCGGAAATCTGGCAGGGCATCTGATTGCGGTGGCGCAGGCGTGCCAAGCTTGGGCTGTGCAGCCCGTGCAAAATCCGCAAGGGCTGCAAGATGCGCGCGCCCTTGCGGCAGAAGCACTGCTGGCGGAACCCGTTCCAGAATTGTCTGCCGTGCTGGCGCAGATCGAAAAGGGAGTGACGGACGCGCTGCTGGTACAAGCGGCGGCGTTGATGGGATCGCTGCCCGATGGATCAGACGCCGCATTTTGGACTGCCGCCATGATCGCCTGCCACACCCCCGCCCTTGCAGACGTGGCAAAGCTGCGCGCGCTGGCCGATACGGCGCGCAATTTTGCGATGGCGATGGATTTTGGTTTTCTTCTGCACCCAGACAAAAAGCTGCTGTCAATTGGCTTTACCGTGTCGACCAACACGCTTGATCCCAATTGCTATGATCTGCTGGCATCCGAGGCGCGGCTGGCGTCGCTGTTTGCCATTGCCAAGGGTGATGTTGAAACCCGCCATTGGTTCCGTCTGGGGCGCGCCGCAACCCCGATTGGGGCAGGGGCGGCGTTGATTTCGTGGTCGGGCAGCATGTTTGAATATCTGATGCCCGCACTGGTGATGCGCGCGCCTGCGGGTTCGGTGCTAGAGCAAACAAGCCGCCGCGTGGTGCAGCGGCAACGCAGCTATGCAACGGGGTTGAACCTGCCATGGGGCATTTCGGAATCGTCCTATAACGCCCGCGATTTGGAAATGACTTATCAATATTCTAACTTTGGCGTGCCGGGTTTGGGCCTCAAGCGCGGTCTGGCCGAAGATCGGGTGATCGCTCCCTATGCCACGGCCCTTGGTGCCATGGTCGACCCGCAAGCCGCTGTGCAGAATTTTGCCGCCCTTACCAAATTGGGCGCGCAAAGCCAGTATGGGTTTTATGAGGCGCTGGATTTCACCGCCAGCCGTTTGCCCGAAGACGGCAACGTTGCCATCGTGCGCAGTTTTATGGCGCATCATCAGGGCATGACGATCACTGCCCTTGTCAATGTGCTGCAAGACGGCCGGCTGCGCGCCCGCTTTCATGCCGAACCGATGATACAGGCCGTGGATTTGCTGCTACAGGAACGGGTGCCGCGGGACGCCCCCTTCGCGGCCCCCCATGCGGCGGATGTTCAAGTCTCGCCGCACGAGCAAAGCGCATCGCCCAGCCTGCGCCGTTTTGACAGCCCCACTGATGCTTGGCCAACCGCGCATCTGCTGTCGAACGGGCGCTATAGCGTCACGCTGACGCCCACAGGCGCTGGGTTCAGCCGCTGGGGTGATATGGCCGTCACCCGCTGGCGGGCCGATCCGACGCAGGCAGAACACGGGTCTTTTCTTTTTCTGCGCGATGTCAAATCTGGGGTTGCGTGGTCGGCCGCAATGCAGCCGCTTGGCCCGAACGCGGGCCAAGCGGCTGTGTTTTGCGACCATAATGCCGCCTTTACCTATGAGGGCGCGCAGCTGATCACCCACACAGAGGTTGTTGTTTCGGGCGAGGATGATGCCGAGGCGCGGCGCGTCACACTGACCAACACAGGGCGGCA
>CAXNEP010000021.1:0-13421 GCA_964200865.1 Cypionkella sp.
CTCGCCCTGCACATCCAAAACGCCAGCTTTCAGCATGACTGTGACGCGCGCTTTCATCGGCACTCTCCTGTTTTGGTTTGCACTCGCCTTAGCCAAAGGCGGCGCGCACGGCAAGTGGGAATGGCCTAATTGATCAAACTTGGCTTGATCTGATGGGTCACATTGCTGGGCAAAACGCCAAGGCGGCGGGCCAGTTCGGTGTAAACATCGGCCACGGGGGTTGTGTCAACGGGGGGCGGCATTTCGCCCATTTGCACCGACCGCAGTTCGGGGCCGCGCTCACCCGGAATGCGCAAATCCCACAGACGGCAAGTATCTGGGCTGATCTCATCTGCCAAAATCAGACGCATAAAATCGCCCTCCCACACACGGCCAATTTCAATTCGAAAATCGGCCAAACGCACGCCCACGGCCAGCATCAGGCCCGACAAAAAGTCGTTCACCCGCAGCGCGATGCGAATGATATCGTCAATATCCTGCTGGCTGGCCCAATTGAACGCCATGATGTGCTCTTCGGACACCATCGGTTTGTGCGGAATGGCGGGGTTTTTCAGGTAATATTCCACAATCGGCCCTGGCAGCGGGGTGCCTTCGGGAATCCCTAGATTCGTGCTCATCTCGCCTGCGGCATAGTTGCGCACGACAATTTCTAAGGGGATCATCTCGGCCATCTGCACCAACTGCTCGCGCATATTCACGCGGCGAATGAAATGGGTGCCCATGCCAATGCCATGCAGGCCCGACATGAAAAATTCTGACAAGCGGTTGTTCAAAACGCCCTTACCATCCACGGCAGCAGGGTTTGCCTGCTCTGGCGTGGGGGCGCTGTCGTCTTTGAAATAGGCGATCAGGGTGCCGGGTTCGGGCCCCTCGTACAAAATCTTGGCCCCGCCTTCGTAGATTTTCTTGCGCCGCGCCATAAGGCCCCCGATGGATACACTTCCCTGCCTATAGGGCACGGGGCGCATTTGGGCAAGCAGGCGCACAAAGGGCGCGGCATCCCCCTTGCAGCGCGCGCCCCGCCACGCCATATCTGCACGAACGCAACCGAAGCCAAAGGGAACGACATGCCAAGCTTTGACGACCGCGAAAACGCCTTCGAATCCAAATTCGCCCATGATGCCGATATGCAGTTTCGCGCCGAAGCGCGCCGCAACAAGCTGCTGGGCCTGTGGGCAGCCGAACTGCTGGGCAAATCGGGCGATGATGCCGCCGAATATGCGGCCAGCGTCGTTGCTGCCGATTTTGAAGAGGCGGGCAGCGATGACGTGGTGCGCAAAGTCGCCGCCGATTTGGGCAGCAAAGCGAGCGAGGATGAAATTCGCGCCAAGCTGACCGCCCTGATGGGCGAGGCTAAATCGCAACTGATGTCCGAGATTTGAGCGCGAATTGAGCGCGCCGCAGCGTATCTTAATCACTGGGGCAGGGGCGGGCATTGGCCGCGCCACCGCCCAACTGTTCCTATCGCAAGGCTGGGATGTGGCCCTGATGGGGCGGCGTGAAGCGGCCTTGCGGGAAACGGCAGGCGATGCTCCTGCCCTGATTCTGGCGGGCGATGTCGGCAATCTTAGCGATGTCACCGCCGCATTTGACACCATCAAAACCCAGTGGGGCCGATTGGACGTTTTGTTTAACAATGCAGGCATTTCCGCCCCCCAAGCGCCCATTGACGAAATAGACCCTGCGCAGTTTTTGGCCGTAGTGCAGACCAACATTGTGGGTATGTTCTATGTCGCGCGCGCCGCCTTTGGCCTGATGCGCAGCCAATCCCCCCAAGGAGGGCGGATTATCAACAATGGGTCCATTTCCGCCCATGTGCCAAGGCCTGGCTCTGCGCCCTATACCATGTCAAAACACGCAGTCACGGGGCTGACGCGCACGCTGGGGCTGGATGGGCGGGCGTTCAACATTGCCTGCGGGCAGATCGACATTGGCAATGCGGCCACCGAAATGGCCGCGGCCTTTCCCAAAGGCACCGCGCAGGCCAATGGCCAAATTGCTGTGGAACCTGTGATGGATGTGGCGCAAGTTGCCCGCGCCGTGGCGCAGATGGCGGCCCTGCCGTTGGATGTGAATATCCCGTTTCAAACCATCATGGCGCGCGATATGCCCTATATCGGGCGCGGCTAGGCGGCCTGCACTGCGTCTGGTTTGCAAAACATCTGGTACATCAACCCAACCAGCGATTTCACCCGCGCATCGGCAATGCTGTAATAGATCGCCTTGCCATCGCGCCGCGTGACAACCAGCCCTTCCAGCCGCAACCGCGAGAGTTGCTGGCTGACCGCCGATTGACGCGCGCCAATCAGCTCTTCCAATTCAGTGACCGATTTTTCGCCCTCTAGAATATGGCACAAAATCATCAGCCGCCCTTCGTGCGACAGGGCCTTTAGAAACCCCGCCGCCTCGCCCGCCCGCGCGGCCATCAGATCAATCGGATCATCGCTGCTGGGCGCAAGGTTTTGCGTTTGGGGGGGCATATTGCGCGCTCCTGCATTCATACATTCACTATACTATATATGTTTTGCCTCCCCTACGGCAAGCGTTGAGTTGTTACAAATATCCGCTATCGTGCCCGAAAAAAGGAGCATTATATGACATTGCGCGACCCTGCTTTTACCGCCACTGGCCGCTTTTGGCGCGGCAATTTGCACACCCATTCCACCCGTTCAGATGGGGTGCTTTCCCCAGAAGAGGTCTGCCGCCGCTACCTCGCCGAAGGCTATGATTTTATTGCCCTAACAGACCATTTTATTGGTGATTATGGCTATCCGATTGTCGATACAGTGCCGATGCGCGGGGATGGATTTACCACGATCTTGGGGGCAGAACTGCATTCTGGCGCGATGGAGAATGGCGAACTTTGGCATATTCTCGCCGTAGGCCTGCCCGCAGATTTCGCCCCGTCCAACAGCCCCAGCTTTCTGCCCGTGGCAGGCCAAGAAACGGGGCCAGACCTTGCTGCGCGCGCCGTGGCGGCAGGCGCGTTTGTGGCCATTGCACATCCGCAATGGTCGGGCCTGACGCTGGCAGATGCCCGCAGCATCACCGCCGCCCACGCTGTCGAGATTTACAACCACGGCTGCTATGCGGGCTGCGATCGCCCCGATGGCACCGCAATTGCCGACCTGCTGCTGACCGAAGGCCGCCGCCTGACCATGATTGCCACCGATGACGCGCATTTCTACGAGCCTGACCATTTCGGCGGCTGGGTTATGGTCAAATCGCCCGAAAACACGCCAGATGCGTTGCTGGCCGCGTTAAAAGCGGGGCATTTCTATTCCAGCCAAGGGCCAGAGCTGCGCGATGTGCGCATCGAGGGCGATCATTTGGTGGTGGAATGCAGCGCCGCCGTATCGGTGATGGCGCTGGGGCATGGCACAGGTGCCAAAGCGGTGCATGGCCACTCGATGACCCACGCGTCAGTGCCCCTGACGCGGTTGAACGATTCGCCTTGGGTGCGGGCCGTGGTGGTGGACGCGGGCGGCAAGCGCGCGTGGTCAAACCCGATTTGGCGGCGCTGAATAGGTTCCCAGCCGCAAGCCTTGGGCGATCATCTGATCCCAAGCGGGGTCGGGGCTGAACAGATCGGCCCCGCCCATATCTGCCGCCCTGCGCCGCAACTGCGCGCGCATAATCAGCGGGCCGCGCGCATCTGCGGCAAATATCGGCCCGCCGCGCCAATTGGGGCACATGCCCGCGCTAAGCGCCACCATGTCAATGGCATCGCCGCGCGGGGCCGCGCCCATGCGCAGCAACCTTGCCCCCAAATTGGCCCAAGCGTCCAGCAGCGCAGGCATCACATCTTCTGCCCCTTTGGGACAATTTGGAACGGCAGCGCCCTGCGACAGACCAATGCCAAAGGCTGCCAATGCCCCCAAAATATCGGCGCGCGGCATGAACAGGCTTTCAAAATGCGCAACGACCTGCGCCATGGTGCTGCGCAGGTCTGCCTCGATTTGCGGACGGGCCGCGCTATCAGATCTACCGCGCTGACGGGCAACAAAGGCATAGGTTAATGCGCGGGCAATCTCGCCGCGTTGTACCTCGTCATGGGCGGCATAGGCGGCGGTAACGGCCGTGGCGGGCGGCAGCAAAAGCGCAGCTTCGACAACCTCTAGCATGCGGGCTTGGGCAATCCATGGGCCATCAGGTGCCGCAAGCTTGCCGCGCGCCTCGGCAATGGCGGCAAGGTCGGCGGCCAAATCTTGCGCTGGTGGCAGTGGCGGATTGCGCGCGAATTCGCGCACCATATCAATTGCTTGGGTCAGTTCGGCCCCTGTGGCGCACAACTGATCAATCAGGCCAATATCAAGGGCCGCCTCGCTGGCCAAATCCCCGCCCCCGATCAGCATATCCAGCGCCATTTGCGCGCCAACAGTCTGCGTCAAACGCAGCGCACCGCCCGCAGCAGGCAGCAGGCCAAGGCGAATGTCAGGGTAGCCAAAGCTGGCCTGCGGCCCCGCCACGCGGCCCTTGGCAGCCAGCGCCAGATCCAGCCCCGTTGATAGGCAGGCCCCTGCAATGGCGGCCACAATCGGTTTGGGCGCGCTTGCCACCTGCGTGCAAAGCGCGCGCAGCGCATCGCGGTGGCCCTGCGGCGGGTCGACCAAATCGCCCACGTCCGATCCTGCTGCAAACACCGATAAATCAGACGCGATGACAGCCCCAACCAAGGATGCATCTTGCATCACACCCGAAAGCAGGGTCGAAACTTCGGAGCACAGTTCGGCGGACAATGCATTGCTAGGCCTGCGCGACAGGCGCACCACCGCAACATCGCCCACCTGTTCCATCACCGCCACGTGCCGCTGCGCCATCACCCCTCCTGCGTTTTTACCACCCTAGCGCGAAGCGGTGATTTGCTGCAAGTGCGGCCTGCGGCTGTGCTTTGCCCGAACGTGGCCCCCAAACATGGCACTTGCACCCGCGCTGGGTTTGGCTAGGCTTGCCTGCAAATTGGAGGGCGCGATGGACATCAATTGGCTTTATGGGCTGGCGGGCGGGCTGGTGATTGGCACGGCAGGGGCGATTTACCTTCTGGTCAACGGGCGCATTATGGGCCCGTCAGGCAGCCTTGGCGGGCTGATGGATGGGTCAGATCGCTCGGGCGAGCAGTTTGGCTTTGTCGCGGGGCTGATCGCCGTGCCCGCAGTGGCGGCGCTGATCATCCCAATGCAAACCTATGCGACCAGCAATTGGGCGGTACTGGTCATCGGCGGGCTGCTGGTGGGTTTTGGTACGCGGCTTGCCAATGGCTGCACATCGGGGCATGGGGTATGCGGCATCTCGCGCCTATCGCCGCGCGGCATTGTTGCCTCGGCCAGCTATGTGGGGGCGGGCATGGTTGTGATGACCGTGCTGCGCCATGTATGGGGGATGATCTGATGACACGCACGCTGTTTGCGGCCCTTGCAGGGGCGATTTTTGGGCTGGGCCTGATGTTGTCAGGCATGACGGATACGCGGTCAGTACAAGGGTTTTTGGACATTTTTGGCGCGTGGAACCCCACGCTGGCCTTTGTTATGGGCGGGGCGATGATTCCAATGGCGATTGCGTGGCGCGTGGCCGCGCGGCGCAAAACGGCGGTATTGGGCGGCAGCTTTCCCGCCATGCCGCCGCCGCGCTTTGATTTAAACCTCATCGGCGGGTCGGCGGCCTTTGGCGCGGGCTGGGCGCTGACGGGGTTTTGCCCTGGCCCTGCGCTGGCCTCGCTCAGTTTTGGCGGTTGGCAGGGTTTGGTTTTCATCGCGGCAATGGCAGGCGGAGCCCTTTTGGCCGCGCCGCTGCGCCGATAACTTTGGCCGCTGATTTAGGGAGATATGGATATGATGGACATTCGCAGGCTGACCGAAACTTACGCCGTCTCGCCAATGATTGGCCTTGAAGATTTGGCGCAGATCAAGGCTTTGGGCTTTACCGATGTGATCAACAACCGCCCCGATGGGGAAATCACCCCCGATGTGCAAACCGCAGCCATGCAGGCGGCAGCCACGGCGCTGGGGCTGAAGTTTCACATCAACCCCGTGATCGGCGGCGCGCTGACCGAGGAGAATGTGCGCCTGCAAGCCGCCGCAATGGCGGGAGCGGCGGGGCCAGTTTTGGCCTATTGCGCATCAGGGAACCGATCTTCAATTGTCTGGGCGCTGGCCCATGTGGGCACCAAATCTGCCGATGATCTGATCGGCACGGTGGCAAAGTTTGGCTATAATCTGGAACATTTGCGCCCCGCATTGGGCGGCTGACGTTAGGTCGGCTGACGTCAGGCAGATTGAACAAAGGGCAAATCGCCCGCAGCGATTGCGTCCTTTGCGTCATAGCTTTGCACTTCGCCGACATGGCTGGCCACACCATATGCCGGTGCAGACATTTGCCCCGCATTGCCACCAGCAAAGTGCAGCTGCGCAGTGTCTGATGCGCGTGCGCTGGCAACATCGGTCAAGCGCAGGGCGCGCATCCCGCGATTCTGCCCCAGTCGCGCGCCCGCCACGCGAAACCCGTCCGTGCCGCGCAGGCTGATCTGGTCAAGATTGGCCAGCGGCAGGGCCAAAACCTCGCCCACGGCAAGGCGCATGATCCGTTCGATGGGCAAAGAAATCTGCGCAAGGGTCGCATCAATTTGCACGCCCAAATCTTGCACCTGCGCAGCCAGATCATGCTGAAATGTATCTTCCTGCGCCTCGATCATGGGGGCGGGGTCGGCGGCGACATCAAGGGGGGCAAAATCGGGCAGATCAAAGGCCGCTGGCAGCATAGGCAAGGCCAGATAAATCTTACCGCTGCGCGATCCGTCTTCCAGAACCAGATCGCCGGATAATAGATGATAATCGCCATCTTCCAGCATCAGATGCAGTGGGCGCGGATCATCGATAAAGGCGGCATAGCGATAGCCTGCGGCCCAGTCGCCCCCCGCCCCATTTCCCCCTGCCCCGCCTGCGCCTTCGGCCACAATCTGCTCGAACCCTGCCAAGGCGGCATCGATAAATTCAACCGCCATCGCAGCATCGGTGCGGGTGGGCTTGCGCAAATCTGCCTCATCGGGGGCATGGGCGGACAAATGCGTTAGGGTCAGCATTTCCACCATCGCCGCCAGCAATTGGCCCGACAGAATCATCAGCCCCATCCCCTCGCCCCGCCCTTGCAACATCAAGATCAGGGCGCGCTGCATTGGGCTTTCCAACACCTCGGTCAGGCTGGCCTGCGCGCAGGACACATCCGAAAACCCGACGGTCATTTTCAACTGATCGCGCGCCGCCCGCGCCAATGCCAGCCGCCACGCGCGGATATGCGGATCAACAGCGGCCCCTGCGGACATCCCTTCGCCCGCGCCAAAATCGGGTGCATCAAGGCCAGCTGCCGCGCCATCCAGCCCAGCCCCCAGCCCGCCCAGCCCAAAATCGGCAAGCCCGCCGCGCGCGCGCGCCAATTTGCGCGCCAAAACGCCCGTCTGCCCGCCTATCGTTTGCCCATCGGCCACGACTGTACCCAATTGTTAGACTACCCTTCGGCCAGTATCGGGCAGACTGCTTACCAATTGGTGAAGATGGGCCAAAATGGCGCGCTAAACCGCCCGCCCAATGCGCAGCGGGATCGACACGCGAAACGCCGCCCCTCTTTGCCCCGGCAGATAGGAAATGGCGCCGCCCAAACTGGCCATCACCTCGCGGCAAATGGCAAGGCCCAGCCCCGCGCCGCCGACTGCCGCCGCATCGGACAGACGTGCGAATTTCTCAAAGATTATGCCCTGCTGATCTTTTGGAATGCCCGCGCCATTGTCGATGAAATCCACTAGCACTTTGGCCCCCTTTTGCCGCACGGCTATGCGCAGCGTGGGGCTGGCGGCATCGCAATATTTGCGCGCATTGGAAATCAGGTTGATGAACACCTGCACCAAGCGCCCCTCATCCGTGCGCAGGAAAATTTCCTCTTGAGAAGGGGCGCGCTGAATATCAAAGCTGCGTTCAGGCCTTGTTTGGCTGGCGGCGGCCAGCGCGCGGTCAATCAGCGCGCCCAAATTCGCCGTGCCAATATTCAGCTGTACCGACCCGTTTTCCAGCACCGACAAATCCAGCAAATCATCCAAAAGCCGCGTCAGGCGCAGCGCTTCGGCATGGATCACGGCGCCAAATTCGGCCACCTTTTCGGGCGGCAAATCGCCTTCGGTCAATATTTCCGAAAAGGCGCGGATCGATGTCATGGGCGTGCGCAATTCGTGGCTGATCTGGCCAAGGAAGGCATCCTTTTGCACCGAAATCGCGGTGAGCTTTTCGTTCGCTTCGCGCAGCGCGCGCGCGGTGCGGCTCACCTCGGCCTGCTGGCTTTCCAGCCGCGTGGAATATTCCAAAATCTGCACAGTTTCATTTGCCACGGCCATCAAATCTTCGACAGTTACCATCGCGCGGCCAAACAGTTGGCCGATCATTGCATGGGCCGTCGCAGCCCCCACGCTGCCCGCCATGCGCCGTTCTAGCATAGACAGAAAATCGGGGGTCAGATCGGGCAGAAAGCCGCCCTTGCCTTGGGCGCGCGCGGCCTCTTCAAACAAGGAAATTGCGCCGTCCTCGCCAATGATGCGCTGCGCCATCGCCAGCAGCGCCTCGGGTTCGGCTTGGCCCTGCACCCAGCCCAGCCGATCTGCCGCAATGTCTTGGTCAAACACATTGACAAAGGCCGCGCCCTGCACCCGTTCCACGGGGCCCGGAAACGTCAAAAGGCTGCCCAAGATAAACAGCGTGATATTGACCAACATCGACCAGAAAATCGCATGAACCAGCGGGTCCATGCCCGCCGTGCCGAAAAAGGCCGCAGGCCATGTCCAGCTTGAGCCGAACAGATCTTTGCCCATGCCTTCGGGATCAATCGCTGCCCCGAACGAGGGTAAAAAGAGCAGCCCCGCCCAAACGGCAATGCCCGCCACCATGCCCAGCATGGCCCCAACCCCTGTAGCCCCGCGCCAAAAGATACCCCCCAGAACGGCGGGCAAAACCTGCGCCATACCAACAAAGGCAATCAGCCCCATCGCCGCCAAATTGGAAGACCCGCCCGACAGGCGGAAATACTCGAGCCCAAGACCCAAAACCGCGATAATCGACAGCCGCCGCGCGCGCAGTACCCAAGCCCGCAGATCAGACCGCATCGCGGCCTTTGGGCGCAGGCGCAGCCATGCGGGCATGATGATATGGTTAGAAATCATCGTGGCCAGCGCGATGGTTTCGACAATCACCATCGATGTGGCCGATGAAAACCCGCCCAAAAACGCCAGCATCGCCAGCGCGCCTTGCCCCTCGCTTAGCGGAAGGGTCAACACCAGCATATCGGGGTTAGCGGTGGGCAAACGCTCCATCCCGACCACGGCGATGGGCAAAATAAACAGGCTCATCAAAAACAAATAGGCTGGAAAGGCCCAAGAGGCGCGGGCCAAATGCGTAGAATCAATGTTTTCAACCACCATCACATGGAACATGCGCGGCAAGGTGATAATGGCGGCGGCAGAAACAAATATCAGCGCAGTCCAGCGGCTGGCATCGGGGCGCCATGATGCCAAATCCAAATTGGCAATCTTGGCCGCCACTGCACCAGGGCCCCCGCCAAGACCCCAAACCACAAACACCCCCACCGCCAGCAGGGCGGCCAGTTTCACCACTGCCTCAAAGGCGATGGCGGTGACAATGCCGTGGTGCTGTTCGTTCGAGGCAAGGTTGCGCGTGCCAAACAAAATGGTGAACAGCGCAAGCCCCCCCGCCACCCACACCGCCGTGGCCCCGCCATTGGGCAACGCCCAACCTTGCGGCGTGTCCGACGCAAACACCGCAAAGCTTTGCGTGACCGATTGCAGTTGCAACGCGATATAGGGTGTGGATGCCGTAACCGCGATCAGCGTCACCGTCACGCCAAGCAGGTTTGATTTGCCAAAACGCGATGAGATCAGGTCAGCAATCGATGTCACGCGGTGCACCCGCCCGATGCGCACCAATTTGCGCAAAATCACCCACCAGCCAATGAACACCAGCGTTGGGCCCAAATAGATGGTGACAAATTCCAACCCCGAACGCGCGGCATAGCCCACCGCGCCGTAAAACGTCCATGCCGTACAATAGATCGACAGCGACAAAGGATAGATCAGCGGCGCGCGCAAAATTCGCGTGCCGCCAATTGACGCGCGCCCTTCGGCCCAAGCGGCCAGCACGAACAGCAGCGCAACATACAAAAAACAACTTAGAACAAGCAGGTTGAATGACATTGCCTAGGGCCTGTCATACACAGCGCGCGGCGGATTGGTTGGCGCATCAGGCAGTAAGTCCGTGGGGCGACTTGCCACGCGCGCCGTTCCGATAAGGCTATCTTGCGCGGGCGCGCTGGCATTCTCTTGCGATGATGCTGTCTCGCTATCGCCCAAACCACGGGCCAAAATGGCCGCCAGTCCAATCAGCACCACCCACAGCACAAAAACAAAGACCCAATGCGCAAGCACCATTTGCGGCACGGCGGGCCACATCAGCGGCAAAAGCACCAGCACAGTGCCAAAAATTGGCAAAACCCGCGCCCCATCGCGCAAGCGCCGCTTGCGGTAGGAATCGCGGGCCAGAAACAGGGGTTGCCGTGCGGCGGCCATTTACGCGCCCCCCATCAGCGTGCGAACAGCGGCGCGCATCTCGCTGTTGTCAAAGGGTTTTGTCATAAAGTTCGACACACCCGCCGCCAATGCGGCCTCGCGGTCACGCTCTTGGCCTTTGGCGGTTAGCATCAAAACGGGCAGGTCCTGCGTGGCGGGATCGGCGCGAATATCTGTCAAAATTTGCAAGCCAGACCGCACAGGCAGCATCAAATCCAAAATCACCAATTTCGGGCAAAGCCGCGCGATTTCGTCACTGGCCCCCTGCCCCGTGGTCAGCAGCGTCACCTGCCACCCATCGCGGCCCAGCAAAAAGCGGATCGCCTCGGCAATGTTCGGCTCGTCTTCGATCAGCAGAATATGGCCCGCCATCACGCCCCCCGTTTGCCCCACTATCGGGGCAAATCCGCCATGTGTCAAAGCCCAGAATTGGGCCCAGAATTTGGCCCCGTTGCGCCTGCCAAGATCGATGGCTCGCGCCGCGCAGGGCAGGCTAGGCGCTGGCAGGTGCGGCAGGTTGCCCCCACGCCCAGCGCGGGCGGCCCCCCCGCGCTGGCGGGAATAATCAACATCATCGCGCGGCGCAGTTCTGGCCCACCAAAGCCCGCAGGGTGGCTGGCCATGCCAAAGGCGCGCAGGGCAAAGCGCGGGGCATTGGGGCTGGCAGCCCCCACCTCGACCACCGCTTCAATCGCCTGCATCGGGCGCGCAATCGCGGTGAACAGCGGCCAAAGCGGGCAAGCCCCGCCAAAGCGCGGCAGGGAAAACCCCGCCACAGCGCGGCGCAGCACCAAGGTACCAGACCCATCGCACACCACCAACCCCAGCCCAAGTTCTGGCGCAAAGGCAAGGCGGCGAAAGGCAGCAAAAGGCGGGGCATTCAGCGCGCTGGCAATGGCCAGCGGATCGGGGCCATGGGCGCTAAGGGCTGCGCGAAAGGCCGCTTCGGGCAAACTTGCGTGATCGGCACAGATATCGGCCTGCAACGCGCGCGCCATATCGCGGGCGGGGGCAGACAAAGTGCTGGGAATATCACCGCTGGCAATCTGCCAATCAAGGCTGCTGGCCCATGCCTCGACCTCTTCTTGGGGACTGGCGCTGCCCTGCGCATCGATCTGGCCACCACTGTCCAAATATCGCATCAAGGCCTCGGCCCCTTTTGCCAGCCGCGCCGAATCCTGATCCAGATTGCGCATAAACCGCGCCTGCCATTCGGGTTCCAAATCATCCGTTTCGGCCAGAATAACGGACGTTGACCGCACCGATGCCACTGCCGACAGCACCTCGTGCAGGCTGGCAGACAAGTGCGGATCGTGGGACATGCGGTCGTTCACCGCCGCAATCGCCGCCTCTTGCGCCAAACTGCGCTGATGCATGGCCAGCACCGCCTCGGCCCATCCCGGCAGTCGCTGGGCAAATTCATCCGCGCGGGCAAGTTCGGCACTGGGCCATGCCAGCGCCACGGCGCGCAGATCGTCCAGCGCCGCCCCGCCGCCGCCATCGGCAAAGGCTTCGGGCGCGTCATTCAGCGCTGCCGCCAGCCGCGCCAAAACGTCCGTAGGCACACGGCGGCGGTTATGTTCGATCAGGTTCAGATAGCTGGCCGATACCCCCGCCGCCTGCGCCACATCGCCCTGCCTTAGCCCCAGCGCTATGCGCCGCGCCCGCAGTTTTGACCCTGATAATGCCGCAACCATGCCGCGCCCCCTTTTGTAAATCTTTACAACACAGGGGCTTTTAGGCAATGAAAAACGCGCCCAAAGTTCCCTTTGGGCGCGCGGGTTTTGTAAAGCGGCTGCTTATTGCAGGGCTTTATCGGTCACTTGCGACGTCCATGCGCCCGCAGGTTCTGCGGTGATCACAGGATCGCTTCCGCCCGACATCAGGGCTGCCACTGTGGCCTTATAGTCAGCCTCGTCCAGCGCGCCGTTGCTGCCTGCGGTCAGCTTGGCAATCTCGCCCATCATACGGGTTTGGTGCTCGATGGTTTGCGCGCCTGTGGCATCGTTATCGATGACGATTTGCGCAGATTCGTCTACATTCGCCTCGGCATATTTCCAGCCCTTCATCGATGCGCGCACAAAACGCACCATCTTGTCTTCAAAGGCAGGATCGGCCAGTTTTTCTTCCATCACATAAAGCCCGTCTTCCAGCGTGGCCACGCCCTCATCGGAATACTTGAAGGTAACCAGATCTTCAGGCTTTACGCCTGCGTCAATCACCTGCCAGTATTCGTTATAGGTCATGGTTGATACGCAAGCCGCCTGCTTTTGCAGCAATGGGTCTACGTTAAAGCCCTGCTTTAGCACGGTGACATCGGTGCCGTCTGTCTTTAGACCCAGCTTGTTCATCCAGTTCAGGAAGGGATATTCATTGCCGCCAAACCACACGCCAAGGGTTTTGCCCTTGAAATCGGCAGGGCTCGCCACGCCCGATTCTTTTAGGCAAGTCAGCATCATGCCCGATGATTTGAACGGCTGTGCGATGTTGACCAGCGCCAGACCCTTTTCGCGCGCAGCCAGCGCCGATGGCATCCAGTCGATCACCACATCCGCGCCGCCGCCTGCGATCACTTGGGTTGGGGCCACGTCAGGGCCGCCCGGAAGAATGGTTACATTCAGACCCTCTTCCTCGTAGAACCCTTTTGCGGCCGCCACATAATAGCCCGCAAACTGGGCCTGCGTAACCCATTTCAGTTGCAGCGTCACGTCATCGGCGGCAAATGCTGCCGAAACGCTGGCCCCCGTGGCGGTTGCGGCAAACAGCGCCGCGCTTACAAATTTTTTCATCGTAGCCTCCGTGTTGTGGG
>CAXNEP010000022.1:0-13106 GCA_964200865.1 Cypionkella sp.
ACCCATTATCAGACCTCTTTTTTGCTTGCCATCTTGTCAATCAGCATCGCAACAATGATGATGATCCCCGTGGCAAGCAACTGGTAAAACGCCTGAACATTCAACAAGGTCAGCCCATTGCGTAGCGTACCCAGAATGACGCAGCCAATGAGAGTGCCCATAATCGAGCCGCGCCCCCCCATCAGGCTGGCCCCTCCAATGGCGGCGGCGGCGATGGCATCCAATTCCCATAATACGCCCATCGTCGGTTCTGCCGCGCCCAGACGGCCGATCAGGATCAACGCGGCCACTGCCGCCATAAGGCCCGACATCATATAAGGAGCAAGCTTGGTCAGGGTCACCGGAACGCCCGCTATGCGCGCGGCTTCGGGGTTTCCACCGACAGCCATCAGATATTCGCCAAGTGGCGTTTTGGTCAGGATCACCCAAGCCAGCAGCGCAAACACCCCCACCACTATAACCGAGTTGGGAACACCCATCACTGCCCCGTTCGTAAGCGCGCGAAATCCGTCGGGAATACCGAAAATTGGCGTGCCGCCTGTGTATATCAGCGCCAACGCCCGATAAAGCGACAGCCCACCCAAGGTGACAATAAAGGGTTGCAAGCCCCCCCAGGCGATCAATGCGCCGTTGAAAAAGCCGCAGGCCACCCCCACCGCCAGCGCCCCCAAAATGGCCAAGGGCACAGGCACGCCTGCCACCAGCATCGCCGCCCCCAAAACCCCAGACAGCGCCGCAATAGGTCCCACCGACAGATCAATCCCGCCACTGATTATCACCAGCGTCATGCCCAGCGCGATACAGGCGTTGATCGCAGATTGCTGAAGGATGTTCATCAGGTTTGGTGTGGTCAGGAATGTCTCGGACTGAACGGCAAAAACTACTGAAATTAGAATCAGCCCCAGCAGCGTGCCAGCATCGCGAAAACGAACAGTGGTAAGAAAGGATTTCATGTGACTGTGCCCATATTGCGGTTGGGAATGGCGGCGCGGGCGATGCCGGCCTCGGTGATTTGGTCTTTGGCCAAGGTCGCGCTGAGCCGGCCCTCTTGCATGACTAGAACGCGGTCAGACAGGCGGATCACCTCGGGCAATTCGGATGATACCACGATCACAGCGCGCTCTTGGGCTGCAAGCTGTTCAATCAATGCATAAATTTCCGATTTAGCGCCCACATCGATACCGCGCGTCGGCTCGTCGAACAGGAAAATCTGGGTGCCGGCGGCCAACCAGCGGCCAATGATGGCCTTTTGCTGATTTCCACCCGAAAAGCTGCCGATGGGGCGCAAAACATCCAAGGGGCGTAGATTGACTTGGGTCATCAGCGCGGTTGCCTGCCCGGCCAAATGTGTGCGGCGGATCAGGCCCAAACGGCTAAAGGCGCGCATGGCAGGAAGCGCAATGTTCGCGGCCACAGGCCTGTGGCGGATGATGCCATCGCGTTTGCGCTCTTCTGGAACAAGGCCAAAGCCCGCCCGAATGCGCGCGCGTGGCGTATTGCCCGCGACAGGGGCACCGTGCAGCAAAACGCGCCCACGATCGGCGCGGTCCACGCCCGCAATCAGCCGCAAGAGTTCTGTGCGCCCGCTGCCCACCAGACCAGCAATGCCCAAAACCTCGCCCGCGTGCAGATGAAAACTCACATCCTGCACCGCGCGCCCGCGTGTCAGCCCTTCGACCTGCATCACCACGGTTTGCGTGGCATAGCTGGTGTGGCCCACATGCCCCAAGGCGCGGCCCACCATCATTTCGATCACTTGCCTTACGGGAGTTTGCGGTAGAGGCACCTGCCCGACCAACCGCCCATCGCGCAAAATCGTGGCTACGCTGCATAGGCGGAACACTTCGTCCATTTTATGGCTGACATAGATCACCGATACGCCCTGCGCGGCCAGTTTTTCGATGACTGCCGCAAGGCGTTCAAACTCGGCAGGGGTCAGCGATGACGTCGGCTCGTCCATGGCGATGATGCCCGCGCGCGCGCGCAGGGCCTTGGCAATCTCGACAATCTGCCGCTGCGCCACGCGCAAGGATCGGACGGGGGCGGTCACATCAATGCTGGGATCAAGGGGGGCCAAAAGGCGCCGCGCCTCGGCCTCTTGGGCTGTGCGGTCAACCATCAGCCCGCCTGCACGGCGCAGCGATGCGCCTAGGAAAATATTCTGCGCAACGGTCAGTTCGGGCACCTGATGCAATTCCTGATGGATCATTGCGATACCCGCGGCCTGCGCATCACGCGGGCGGCTGATTGTTACAGCCGCGCCATCGACCAGAATTTCGCCAGCGCTGCGCGGATGCACGCCCGAAAGAATGTTCAGCAAAGTGGACTTCCCCGCGCCGTTTTCGCCCAAAAGCCCATGCACTTGCCCTGGCAACACTGTCAGGGAAACAGTGTCCAAGGCAGTCAGATTGCCAAAGGTCTTGGTCACACCAACAAGAGAAATCCGAGGGGTCATGTCATTTATCCTATACGCGATGCGGCCCGCCTTGCTATTTGGCGGGCCGCAATCAGGTTATTGCGCCATCAGCGCTGCGCGTAGCGCGGCCATATCGCTGGTTGCATAGGTTTCGACATTGTCCTTGGTGATCAATGCTTGCGGCGTGGCCACCACGCGAGGCAGATCCTGCCCCGCCATCAGGCGAAGCGAAACTTCCATCGCAATCTCGCCCGTCAGCACGGGAAAGCTGTCGACGGTGCCCGTTAGATCACCTGCACGAATGGCGGCATAGGCATCGGAAATGCCGTCAGTGCCAAAGACTGCGACACTGTCTTGCTTGCCTGCTGCTTTCACCGCCTCGACCACTCCCAGCGCCATGCCGTCATTGTTGGCATAAAAGCCAATTAGATCAGGATATTGCTGCAAAATGGTGGTTGCGGCGTTAAATGCCTCTTCGCGGCTCCAATTGGCGGGAACCGAGGCGACAACCTCGAAGTTGCCTGCGGCATTGATGGTTTCGGTAAAGCCTGCGGTGCGCTGGCCTGCGGCATAAACGCCAGGCTGGCCTTCAATAACCGCCACTTTGCCGCCATCAGGGCGGTTGGCAATGAACCAATTGGCGACGTTTACGCCGTTGCCCTTTTGCACGTTGCCAACGTAATGCTCGGCCGATGGGATGACCGCGTCATTCACGTTTAGCACGGGAATGCCCGCCGCCTTAGCCTTTTCGACAGCCGGGATAAGGTTGGCATCCGATTGGGGCGAGAACAGCAAAGCGTTAAAGCCTTGGCTAATCAGGTTTTCCGCAATCGACAATTGGCCCAGCTGGTCGCCTTCGCTTTGGGCAGCTTGATAAACAAATTCGATGCCAAGCGCCTTGGCGACGTTTTCATACCCCAGCCCCAGCGAGCGCCAATATTCATTGGTCAGCGTTTTGGAAACGCCGCCCACCTTGGTTCCAGCGGCGGGGGCAGGTAGGGCGCCAAACTTGGCCTCCAGTTCCGACCAGTCCATCCGATCTGGTTCGGAATCGGAATTCAGCGGGGCCAAATCTTGGGCCTGCGCCATGCTTAGCGAAAGTGCCATTGCGCTGACAACCAGCGCAGTCTTCAGGATGTGTTTCATTGGTTCCTCCCTATTTCAACACGGATACTTGGTTGATCGTAAAGTCATGTACTCGTTACGGTTGCCATTGCCAAAGCCACACGCGCAACTTCCTGCGCAGCAATGGGGTCTTGATTTGCCTGCGCATGGGCAAGGCTGTTGTCGCCCTCCATGCGGTCAACTGCTGCCAGCATTCGCCGCACCGTGCGGATGTTGGCGGCGCATTCCGCGACGGGATCCAAACCAGAAGCATCTGGAAAGGTGTCAAAGTATATCGCTCCGTCAAAGCCGCCTCGCGTGACTTGGCGCAGCAATTCCAGCGTGGCCTGCTCGTGGACTGCGCCCACCATCAATCCATCGTCGCGCTTGCCATAGCCGTCGTTCAGATGCAGTCCCAGCAGCCGCGAGTGGCGCTGCACCAATGCGCAGGCAAATGCAGGCTGCTCATCGGCGTAAAGGGAATGGGCGAAATCAATGGTCACGCCAAGGTTAGGCTGGCCCGCCTGCGCAATCGCCAAAAGCGTGGTCGCAGCATTGGGCAAAACCGAATAAGCCCTTGGTTCATTTGGTTTATACTCCAACGAAATCAGGCAGTCTGCATCATGCGCAGCCACTTCGGCAATTGCGGAAACCTCGGCCTCCCACAGGGCGGGATAGTCGGCCTGAAAGGCGTAATCCCAACCGTCCTGTCCCAGCCACAGCGTCATCATCGGTGCACCCATGGCGCGGGCAGCGTCAATACCGCGCTTGGTCAGATCGATGGCTTCACGCCGCACGGCGGGGTCTGGGTTGGTGAATGCCCCCCGCTTGAATGCAGGATTGGTATAATAGCGCATCGCCAGCCCAGACAGGCGCAACTCGCAGTCCTGCACAAGGCGGGCGACATCGCTAGGCGCACCGATGACGTGATCGGGATAGTTCAGATCCAGTTCTGACAACCCGTCCACACTGGCCGCACGGCGCACCATTTGCGCAAGGCTGGGTTTGCCAGACAAGTCTGGCCAATAGGACGCGGCCCCAGAAGCAAAAGAATTAATCCGCGTCGCAAAACGTGTTCCAAGCATCGATTCTCTCCCTAACTTTACAATAAATAGAAAAGTTATGAAGTAAACGATTTTCTTGCCGTGCCGCCGAATTCCAGTTCAGCCAGCCTATGACGCCGCACAGCGCAACAGCAAAAAGCCCCCGCGCCGCCGTGCGATGCAGGGGCCTATCACAGTGCGGCCAGTGAAATTTCGGAACAGCGCTACATCACTGCGCCAATTTGCCAAGGCACGAATTCGGCCCCGCCAAAGCCCAACTCTTCGGATAGGCTCTTGGCCCCCGAGGCAACAGCAATAATCTTGTCCAAGATCTCGGCCCCCTTGGCCTCGATACTTACCCCGTCAATGATATCGCCGCAGTTAATATCCATATCCTCGCTCATTCGGGCATACATGTCGGAATTGGTGGCCAGCTTGATGCAAGGGCTGGGTTTATACCCCGAAACCGACCCGCGCCCCGTTGTAAAGACAATCATCGTCGCCCCACTGGCGATTTGCCCCGTCACTGAACACGGATCATAGCCAGGGCTATCCATATACACAAAACCGGGCGTTGTGATGGGTTCGGCAAATTTATAAACGGCAGTCAACGGCGCAGTTCCGCCTTTGGCCACTGCGCCCAGTGATTTTTCCAAAATGGTCGTCAGCCCGCCACGTTTATTGCCGGGACTGGGATTGTTATCCATCTCGCCGCCGTTGATGGCGGTGTAATTTTCCCACCATTTGATGCGGTTGATCAAGGCCTGCCCCACATCCGCGCTGATTGCACGGCGGGTCAGCAGATGTTCTGCACCGTAAATTTCGGGTGTTTCGGACAGAATCGTCGTGCCCCCCATGCGCACCAGCAAATCACTTGCCGCACCCAAGGCAGGGTTCGCAGTGATACCCGAATAGCCATCCGATCCGCCGCATTGCAGCCCGACAATCAGCTTGGACACAGGTGCGGGCGCCCGTGTGACTTTTGACGCCACTTCAGACATCTCGCGCAGAACCTCTAGACCTTTGACAATCGTGGCCCTTGTGCCGCCCGTGCCTTGAATGGTCATGTAACGGAAATTGCCATCGGGGCGCAGGCGGCCTTGGCCAACAAGATCTGGCACTTGCATCACCTCGCAGCCAAGGCCGACAAGCAATATACCCGCGAAATTGGCATTACGTGCATAGCCCTTTAGGGTGCGCATCAGCGTGTCATAGCCTTCGTTATCGCCAGCCATGCCGCAGCCTGAATTGTGCACGATAGGCACAAAGCCGTCGATATTGGGCATCGCGGACAGGATCGGGTCTTTCTCTGCGGCCTCGGCAATGAACCGCGCGACCGAACCCGAGCAGTTTACCGAAGTCAGAATTCCGATGTAATTGCGCGTGCCGACCGAACCATCGGGGCGATGATAGCCCATGAATGTGCGCGGCGGCAATGCGGGCAAGGGCGCGGCCTGCGCGCCAATGGCATAATCCGTACTGTGCGGCCCCATCCCTAAGTTGTGGCTGTGGATATGCCCGCCTGCGGGAATATCATCGCTAGCCTGCCCAATAGCCTGACCATAGCGAAGCACAGTCTCGCCCTTGGCAATTGCGCGGGCGGCAATCTTATGCCCGCGCGGCACGGCCATGGGCAACGCCACATCCAGCCCCGCTGGCACCGCGCCTTTGGGCAAATCCGACAGCGCAATGACTAGGTTGTCATTCATGTGCAATCTTATAATAGCATCGACCATAACGTCCCCCATAATTCCCAGCGCCTGATTGCCATTTCTTGACACAAGGCGTGCATAGGCTAACATGTTAGAATGCTACAAGCACAAGACACCAAATCACAAGAGTTGAGTGGCGCATCCAAGCTTTTGCCGATGGATCGCTTTTCAGGGCCTTTGGGGCTGCGGGTCTATCACTGCCTAAAGCATGCAATTCTGACGCTGGCCTATCGCCCAGGCGAAATTATCCGCAAGCCTGAGATTTGCGAACGTTTGGGTGTATCGCGCAGCCCTGTGGCAGATGCAGTGGCGCGGCTGGCGGCGGATGGGTTGGTCGATGTAGTGCCGCAAGCGGGCACATTCGTGGCGCGCCTATCGATGACGGACGTCCGCGAAGGTGCCTTCATCCGTCAAGCGATTGAACTGGCCGCTGCACAATTGGTAGCAGAAGTCATCACCGACGATCAATTGCGCGAATTGCGCCGCAATCTGATGCTGCAAGAATCGCTAGTGGCGGATGATGACCAACAAGGGTTCATGCAAATGGACGCCCAGATGCACGAAATGATTTTGTCGTTTACAGGCTTTCCGCGCCTGCCGCAGGTTTCGCAAACGGCATGGCTGAATGTGCACCGAGCGCGGCAACTGGTTTTGCCTGTGCACGGGCGGCTTAAGGCCACGCTAGAGGAACACCGCGCGATTGTGGCCGCATTCGAGGCGCGGGACCCGATCGCTGCTCGCGCCGCCGTGCAGGACCATCTGCGCCAGCTGTTGTTCTACCTTCAGCCGCTGGAACGCGCACATCCTGAACTTTTCTTAGCCCAAGGATAATCATGACTTTGCCCAATCGCCCGCGCTATGCGACGCGCCTAAACGCCTTTAAACAAAAAGGCGACACCGTGGCCCAGATGATCGCGGCGGCAGGGCGCGTAGGGGGGCTGGATGCAGCTGATCTGAATTTTCCCGATCATTTCGATCACCACAGCCCCGCCGAATTGTCGCGCATACTGGGCGATAACGGCCTTGCGCTGAACGGGCTGGCCATGCGCTATTACACCGATCCTGGCTTTCGGCTTGGCGCGTTCAGCCATCCCGACCCTGCTTTGCGCCGCGCCGCGATTGATTTGACCAAACGCGGCGTGGATGCGCTGGCTGAAATGGGCGGGCGGTTGATGACCCTATGGCTGGGTCAGGACGGGTTTGATTACAGTTTTCAGGCCGATTATGCCCGCATATGGGACGATAGCATTGCCGCTATTGCGGAAGTGGCCGATCATAACCCCGAAATCGATATTGCCATCGAATACAAACCCAACGAGCCGCGCGCCCATGTGGTCATGCCCGATATGACCACGACCCTTCTGGCATTGGCAGAAATTGGTCGCACAAACACGGGTGTCACGCTGGATTTCTGCCACATGCTGTTTGCGGGCGAAATGCCTGCCCGCGCCGCAATGTTGGCCGCGCGCAGCAGTCGTATCTTAGGCGTGCATTTGAACGATGGGTATGGCAAGCGCGACGATGGGCTGATTGCAGGCTCGGTTCATCCTGTGCAGACGGTGGAATTGTTTATGGCACTTGACCGTCATGGCTATGTCGGGGTGATTTATTTTGACACTTTTCCCGATCATGGCGGCACCAACCCCGTGGGCGAGGCGCGCGCCAATGTGGCCCTTACCGAACGGCTGCGCGCGGTTGCGCGGGCGCTTGCGGGCGATGCCGATCTGGCCCGCGCTACCGCTGCGCAAGATGCGGCTGCGGCCACGCGAATCGTCGCCGCTGCCCTTTACGGGGCCTAAGCCTGCATTCGACGTGATCTCACCTTAAACCCAGGAGCGCAACTTATGTCCAGATTTCAATCTGTTTTCGTAGGCAAAAAACCGATAATTGCGATGGTGCACTTGGGCGCATCTCCTGGCGCACCCCTGTATGACGTCGATGGCGGGATCGAGAGTATTGTCACCGCCGCCCGAGCCGATTTGCAGGCCCTTCAGCATGCAGGCTTTGACGCAGTGATGTTTGGCAATGAAAACGACCGTCCGTATGAGCTAAAGGTCGATACCGCCAGCTCCGCCACTATGGCCTATGTCATTGGCCGCCTGCGCGGCGAGATTACCGTGCCTTTTGGCGTTAATGTGCTGTGGGACCCGCAGGCCAGTTTCGCCGTGGCTGCGGCCACCGGCGCACGCTTTGTACGCGAAATTTTTACGGGAACCTACGCATCTGACATGGGGATTTGGGCGCCCGATGCGGGGGCTGCTGTGCGCTATGCCCAACGTTTGGGCGTGGGTGGGGTGGCACGGCTTTATAACGTTTCCGCCGAATTTGCCGACAGTCTGGATCGCCGCTCTCTACCAGACCGCGCGCGATCTGCCGTTTTCTCGTCCATCCCAGATGCAGTGTTGGTATCGGGCGCAATCACGGGCGAGGCCGCGGAAATGAAGGATTTGGAAGGCGTGAAACGCGCCCTTCCCCATGTTCCGGTGCTGGCCAATACAGGCGTGAAACATGCCACTGTGGCAGATGTGCTGGCCGTGGCCGATGGTGCGATTGTCGGATCGGCGCTGAAGGTCGGCGGCGATACTTGGGCCGCCGTTGACCCTGACCGCGCGCGCGATTTCATGGACCGCGTTCGCGCCGCACGGGGGGGCAAATGATGCTGCCCGATGTCGCCGATCTGACGGTGGAATTGATGCAAATATCGGGGCTTTCGGGATACGAGCATCGCGTGCGCCGCGCAATTGCAGCGCATCTAGATGCCCTGACACTGCCTCATAGCACCGACCGTTTGGGCAATTTGACCTGCACGTTGCTGGGCGATGCCAGCCTGCCTTCAGTGATGATCTTTACCCATATGGATCAACTGGGCTTTGTTGTGCGAAAAATCGAGGATAGCGGGCTGATACGCATTGAACGTTTGGGCGGGGTGCCCGAACGCGCCCTGCCTGCGCAGGCGGTCGTGATCTGCACCGATCACGGCGATCTGCCTGCGTTGATTGCCAACAAAAGCCATCACGCCACGCAACCTGATGAAAAATACAAGGTGCTTCCCTATAGCGAGCTATACGTCGACGCGGGCTTTGACAGCCGCGATCAGGCCATGGCGGCAGGGGTGCGCATTGGCACGCCCGTCACCTATCTGCCCCGCGCGCTGCATCTGGCAAATGGGCGCATTGCGGGCACATCGGTGGATGATCGCGCGGGCTGCGCGGCCCTACTGAAGCTGGCCGAGGCGCGGCGCGCAAAGAGCGGCCCCACGCTGCATCTGGTATGGTCAGTGCAAGAGGAGTTCAACCTGCGCGGTGTGTTGCCCGCCGCCGCCGCCTGCGCCCCCGATATCGCCCTGCAAATCGATCTGCTGCTGGCCTGCGATACGCCCGATATGGCCGCGCGGGGCGACGTCACCTTGGGGGGTGGCCCTGGCATTTCGATGTATTCCTTCCACGGGCGCGGCACGCTGAACGGGGTCATCCCCCACCCTGCCCTTGTGCAACTGATAGAGGATGCGGCCAAATCGGCGCAACTGCCGCTGCAACGATCCGCCCATACAGGCGCGTTGACAGACCTAAGCTATATTCAGTTTATGGGCGCTCAGGGGGTGGCTTGCCTAGATGTCGGCTTTCCAATGCGATATTCCCATTCCGCGCTAGAGGTGGTCGATCCCGCCGATCTGCGCGCTCTTGTGGTGCTGCTGGATGGGGCGCTTTCGGCTATAACCCCCAAGCTGACGCTGGAGCGCTGATATGGCCTACACGCTAGGAATAGACATCGGTACATTCGAATCCAAAGGCGTTCTGGTCGATGGCGCGGGGGCCGTGGTGGCCAGCGCCGCCCGGCCGCACAAAATGATCGTGCCCCGCGCAGGCTGGGCAGAACATCGCGCGGACGAAGATTGGTGGGGCGATTTTGTTTATCTGTGCCAGGCGCTGCTGGAACAGTCGGGCATTGATCCGGCGCAGATTGCGGCGGTGGCGGCATCGGCAATCGGGCCTTGCATGTTGCCCGTGGACAGTGCGGGTGCGCCTTTGATGAACGGCGTTCTCTACGGCGTGGACACCCGCGCCAGCGCCCAGATTGACGCGCTGAATACTGCAATTGGGGCGGAGGTGATCCATGCCCGCTGCGGCAACGCGCTGACCTCGCAATCGGTGGGGCCTAAGATATTGTGGCTGAAGGAAACCCATCCGGACCTTTATGCGCGCACAGCTATGGTGCTGACGGCGACCAGCTATCTGACGTGGAAGCTAACGGGAAATTATGTGATCGATCACTACACAGCGGCCAACTTCTCACCTCTTTATGACGTGGACGCGCAAGATTGGACCGATGCTCTGGCCCCTGCGATTTTGCCGCTTGCGAAACTGCCGCGCCTGATGTGGTCTACCGAAATCGCGGGCCATGTCACAGCGCGGGCCGCTGCCGAAACAGGGCTGTCTGTCGGCACGCCTGTGACCTGCGGCACAATCGATGCCGCCTCTGAGGCGGTCAGCGTGGGTGTGCAGCATCCAGGCCAGATGATGATGATGTACGGCTCAACCATTTTTGTGATCGAGGTAACGGGCGTGCCTGTGCGGGGTGGGCGGCTTTGGTATGCGCCATGGCTGTTTCCACAAACACATGCAGCGATGGCTGGGCTGGCGACATCGGGCACCTTGACCACATGGTTCCGCGATACTTTGGCGCAAGGGGCTGATTTTGCCGCCTTAGTGAACGAGGCGGCGGACAGTCCCAAGGGGGCCAAGGGCCTTCTGTGCCTGCCCTATTTCTCGGGCGAAAGGACGCCCCTTTACGATACGCAGGCGCGGGGGGTATTCTTTGGGCTGAACCTGACGCATGGGCGCGGCGATATGTTCCGCGCGGTGATCGAGGGGATCGCCGCCGCCACGGCGCATGTGCTTGATACCTACCGCGATGCGGGGGCCTTCCCTGCCGAGGTGCGCGCCGTGGGCGGGGGCACCAAGAATGCGCTTTGGTTGCAAGCAACCAGCGATTTCGGCGGGGTGCCCCAGCAGGTCTGCACCAAAACAATGGGGGCCAGCTATGGCAATGCCTTTCTGGCAGCTTTGGCGATTGGTGCGGTTCAGCCTGCCGACATCGGGCACTGGAACCCCGTTATCAGCACGGTTTCCCCGCAGGACGTGCCCGCCTACGCGGTTCAATATCCCCTGTGGAAGCGGCTTTATGCACAGACGAAAGACATAATGCAGGCGTTATCCAATGGCGGTGACAGCTAAAGCGGCGGCAGGTCAACCACGCCCTTTTTCAGGATGAAACAGCCATAGGGGCCTGAATCTGCTGTGCGTATGATGGCAAAAGATTGGCGGGCGGCGGCGTAAAAGGCAAACCTTTCCAAGGGTTCTATCTGCACAGCGCGCCCTTCGGCCATGTCCACCACCGCCTGCATGGCGGCGAAAATCGGCACTTGGCCCGCAGGGTTGCCGACCACTTGCATGCGGCTAACAGGGGCGGGCACGAATGTATCCAGCGGCATCAGCGACAAAATCGCCCGCGTGGCGGTGGGAATATCGCAGCCTGCCATATCGATCAGTTTGCCATAGCTTGTCTGGCGCGCAATTGATGCGGCGGGGTGGTTTACGTCGCAGACCACCAGATCATCGCCATGCCCCATCAGCATCAGCACATGCACAATCTCGGCCGATAGCCTTTGGTCAATTCCCTTTAGCATATGCCCCGCCCCTTAAATCGCTGCGCCCTATTTCACCGCACCCGCCACCATGCCCTTGATGATAAACCGCTCCAGCACCACACCAATCACGATCAATGGCAAGATTGCCGCCCATGACAGCGCCGCCATCGACCACCACGAAATGCCCTGACTGCCTGTCTGGCTGGCCACCATCACAGGCAGCGTGTTGGAATAGGTCGAAGTCAGCAGCGCCGCAAAGAAATACTCATTCCACGTCAGCACCAGAGACAGGATAAAGGCCGCAACCATCCCAGGCAGGGCGATGGGCAGAATAATAGTGATAAATGCACCCCAAATCGATAAACCGTCGACCAGTGCCGCCTCTTCCAGTTCGGTCGGGATAGATGAAAACTGATCGCGCATGATCCAAATGACAATTGGAAGAACCGACAGGGTATACAGCAGGATCAGCCCGATCTGCGTATCCAGCAGCGCCAGCTCCTTATAAAGAACCAAAATCGGCAGCGCCAAAACCACAGGTGGCAGGATCAACTGGCTAAGGAAAAAGAACGAAATATCGCCGTTTTTCATCCACAGAAATTTATACTTGAAACGGCTAAGGCCGTAGGCGGCAAGCGCGCCCAAAATCACCGCAAGCACCGACGAGACAACCGAAATCACCACCGAATTCATGAACCGTTTCAAAAACTCGGCCCGCACGGTACTGTCCTCGCCAATCGTGTCGGGCGACAGGCCAAGCGATTTCCAGCCCAGCCATTTGGGCGTGAAATCGACCCATGGGATCATATTGCCCTTCATCACATCGGGGGCCATTTTAAAACTGGTGGTCAGCGTCCAATAAATTGGAAACAGGCAGATAAGCGCCCACAGGATGAGCAGACTGTAAATCGCCAGCCGCCCCGCAACCCAGCCCGTGCGGGGTGCGCGGTCATGCGGGCTGTCTCTAAAGATTTGGGTGTTCATGGGGGTATCGCTCATGTGCGCGGCCTTGTGATGCGGTCGGCCAATTTCATCAACAGTGTCATAAAGATGATGATGACAACCAAATAAACCATGGCCAGAAGCGTCCCATAGCCAACATTGGAACGGTCGCGATATTCGCGGAAGATGAACGAAGTGACGGTATCCGTCGCTCCGCCCGGCCCGCCCGAAGTGACGGCGAT
>CAXNEP010000023.1:0-13066 GCA_964200865.1 Cypionkella sp.
CACCTATGACGGACTGTCGATTGCTTGGGCCACGCTGGAACATCTGCAATCGGTCAACAAATGCCGCGCGCTGTTTGCCACCCATTACCACGAGCTTACCGCCCTTGCGGGCAAGCTGGACGGGCTGCGCAACGCGACTATGTCTGTCAAAGAATGGGACGGCGATGTGATTTTCCTGCACGAGGTGCAGCAAGGCGCGGCAGATCGATCTTATGGGGTGCATGTGGCACGGTTGGCGGGCCTGCCGCCAACGGTGATTGACCGCGCGCAGTTTGTGCTGGAAAGCTTGGAACAGTCTGAACGCGAGGGCGGCGGCAAACAAAAGGCGTTGATCGATGATCTGCCCTTGTTTCGCGCGCCAGCGTCGCCGCCACCGCCCAAATCATCGGCAGTCGAGGCAAAGCTGCGCGATATCAGCCCAGATCAGCTGACCCCAATGGCGGCGCTGCAATTACTGTATGAATTGCACGGAATGTTGCCGCCAAAAGGTTAAATTCTAGCCTTGGGTGTTGGACGAAACCCCAACCTGCGCAGGGCGCAGCAGGCGGTCGTGCAGCATAAAGCCTTCGGAAGCGACCTGAATGATATCACCCGCTTTGGTGCCCGGCAGCGGGGCTTCGAACATGGCTTCGTGCAGCTGAGGGTCAAACGTTTCGCCGACTTTCGGGCTGATTGGGGTCAGTCCATGTTTCGCCATAACGCCCGTCAACTCGCGCAAAGTCAGATCAACGCCTTCCAGAACGGCAACCATTTCGGGGGCAACACCATCGGTCACGGTGGACAGGGCGCGCTTCAAATTATCATAAACGGGCAGCAAATCGCGCGCTAGGCGCGATGCACCATAGGCCTCTGCCTCACGCCGATCACGTTCTGCGCGTTTGCGGGTGTTTTCGGCATCGGCCAAGGCGCGCATGAAACGGTCGCGCATATCGTCACGTTCGGCGCGAAGGGTGTCAATCTCGCTGATTTCTAGCGGGATATCGGCCATTTCGGGAATATCCGCATTGTGGGCGTTCGAATCGGTGCTCATGACGTTATCCTTCTTCACTTTGGCGCAGCGGGCTGCATCTAACCTGTTTAGCGGCCAGATAAAAGCCTGCTTACAAGCTGCGCCGTATAATCCACAATTGGCACGATCCGTCCGTAGTTCAGCCGCGTGGGGCCAATGACCCCGACAGCGCCAATAATTTTGCTGTCGCTGTTCATATAGGGGGAAACGACCAAAGTGGAACCCGATAGCGAAAAAAGTTTGTTTTCCGACCCGATGAAAATGCGCACGCCTTCGCCTTTTTCTGTAAGGGACAGAAAATCTGCTATGTCGCGTTTGCGTTCTAGGTCATCGAATAATTCGCGGATGCGGTCGATGTCTTGGGCGTTGTCAGTTTGATCATCGATCAGGTTGGCGCGGCCCCGCACGATCAACCGCTCGCTCGCCTGGCCCGAGTTTTCCCACAGTGCAAGGCCAGCTTCGACAAGGCCCTGTGCCAACTGGTCAATCTCACGCCGGTTTTGGGCTATTTGCCGTTCTACCGCGCCGCGCAGTTCAGACAGGGTGCGCCCCAAGGCCAGCGCATTTAGAAAATTGGCAGCCTCGCGCATCGCGCTAGCGGTCAGGCCTGCGGGCGGGATGAACACGCGGTTTTCAACCTGCCCATTGGCAAAAACCAAAACGACCAAGGCACGATCAGCGGCAAGCGAAATAAATTCAATCTGCCGCACCACCGATTCCTGTTTTGGGGCCAACACCACCGATGCGCCCCGCGTCAGGCCCGACAATGTGGCGCTGATATGATCCAGCATGGTGGGAATGTCGCTGTCGCCTTCAACCGCGCTTTCCATTTTCTGGCGATCATCCGCGCCCACATCGCCCACTTCTAACAACCCATCGACAAACAAGCGCAACCCCAGTTCGGTTGGCACCCGCCCAGCCGAGATATGGGGCGAGTTCAGCAGGCCCAAAAATTCCAAATCCTGCATCACATTGCGGATTGTGGCGGCGGACAGCGGCTGCGACATGGCGCGCGTTAGGGTCCGCGATCCCACAGGTTCGCCGTTTTGCAAATACCCTTCGACCACGCGGCGAAACACTTCGCGCGTGCGGTCGTTCATATCAGAAAGGGTGTTTTGCGGATGCGTCATAACGGCCTGAAATTGGGGATTGTAAGGCCCTGTGTCAATGCTGCTTGCATCAGGGGCATGGGTCGGCATATCTGGCGGCGATATGAAAGGAAACACCATGCGGCCATCAGGGCGACTTTTAGACCAAATGCGCGCAGTTTCGATTGAAATTGACGTGATGAAACATGCAGAAGGCTCTTGCCTGATTAAAATGGGTGACACGCATGTGCTGTGCAGCGCCACTTTGGAAGAAAAAGCGCCGCCTTTCCTGAAAAATACGGGCATGGGCTGGGTGACGGCAGAATACGGTATGCTGCCACGCGCCACCAATTCGCGCACGCGCCGCGAAGCAGCTGCTGGCAAGCAATCTGGAAGAACTCAAGAAATTCAGAGGCTTATAGGGCGAAGCCTGCGCGTGGGTGTGGATCGGGCAGCCTTGGGCGAACGGCAGATTGTGGTCGATTGCGATGTCATTCAAGCCGATGGCGGCACGCGCTGCGCGTCTATCACGGGGGGCTGGGTTGCCCTGCGTTTGGCGGTGAACAAAATGCTAAAGGCGGGGATGATTACGTCTGATCCGATTTTGGATCATGTCGTAGCCATTTCTTGCGGCATATACGCAGGCCAGCCCGTGCTGGATTTGGACTATGCCGAGGATTCTGCCGCAGGCACCGATGGCAATTTCATCGCCACGGGCCGCGGCAAAATGATCGAAATTCAAATGAGCGCCGAGGGGGCAACCTTTTCTCGCGACGAATTGAACACGTTGCTTGACCTTTCCCTAAAGGGCGGGGCGGATCTCGTTGCGGCACAAAAGGCCGCTTTGGGTCTGTAAATGCGAAAATTGGATGGGGGCAAATTGGTGGTCGCCACCCACAACGCGGGCAAACTGGCCGAGATTAACGCCCTGCTTGCCCCGTTTGCCATTGCGGCGGTTTCGGCGGGCGAATTGGGCCTGCCCGAACCTGCCGAAACCGAAACCACCTTTATCGGCAATGCACGGATCAAGGCTCATGCCGCCGCCCTTGCCACTGGCTTGCCCGCGCTGGCCGATGATTCTGGCATTTCGGTCGACGCTTTGGGCGGCGCGCCAGGTGTTTACACCGCCGATTGGGCCGAAACCCCGAATGGGCGCGATTTTCATATGGCGATGGACCGTGTTTACACCGAACTTCAGGCTTTGAACGCCCCATCCCCGCGCCTTGCGCAGTTTCGCAGCACTTTGGTTCTGGCTTGGCCCGATGGGCATGACGAAGTGTTCGAAGGCATGATGGAGGGCGAGGTTGTTTGGCCAAAGCGCGGCCAAAACGGCCACGGCTATGACCCAATATTTCAGCCCAGCGGCCAGCACCTAACCTTTGCCGAAATGGACGAGACGGCGAAAAACGCCATCAGCCACCGCGGCAAAGCCTTTGCTAAGCTGATCGCGGGATGTCTTTCGTGACAGATTGGCAGCATGGCGGCTTTGGCCTGTATATCCACTGGCCCTTTTGCGCCGCCAAATGCCCCTACTGCGATTTTAACAGCCACGTATCGGCCCATATCGATCAGGCGCGGTGGAAATCGGCGTATTTGGCAGAAATCGCGCGTGTTAGTGACGAAACGAAGGGCCGCCGCCTGGACACAATCTTTTTCGGCGGCGGCACCCCTTCGCTGATGAACCCCGACCTTGTGGCCGAAATCATCGCCGCCGCGCGGGCCGCTTGGCCGATGCGGAACGACCCCGAAATTACTTTAGAGGCTAACCCAACTTCGATTGAATCAGGCCGTTTTGCCGCCTATCGGCAGGGGGGCGTGACGCGCGTTTCGATGGGGATGCAGGCCATGAATGATGCCGACCTGCGCCGTTTGGGGCGGATGCATACGGCGGCCGAGGCGATGGCCGCCTTTGACACCGCCCGCAGCCACTTTGACCGCGTGAATTTTGACCTGATCTATGCGCGGCAAGACCAGACCCTTGCTGATTGGAAAGCCGAGCTGACCCGCGCGTTGGATTTGGCGGTTGATCACCTGTCGCTATATCAACTGACCATCGAAGACGGTACAGCCTTTGGTGCGCGGCATCAGGCGGGCGGGCTAAAAGGCCTGCCGAGTGACGATTTATCCGCCGATATGTATGCCTTGACCCAAGAATTAACCGCCGCAAAGGGCCTAGCGGGGTATGAAATTTCAAACCACGCCCGCGAAGGCGCACAATCGATGCATAATTTGATCTATTGGCGCGGCGGCGATTATATTGGTATCGGGCCAGGAGCCCATGGGCGGCTAACGCTGGACGGCACGCGCTGGGCAACCGAATGCCCCAAATCGCCCGAACTTTGGCTGCAAATGGTCAATGCAGGCAAGGGAGAGGGTCCGCGCGAGGCGCTGACGCGCGAATCCCATGCGCTGGAATATCTGATGATGTCGCTGCGCCTGACAGAGGGCGTGTCGCTGTCGCGCTATAACGCCTTATCGCCCGCGCCGCTGGATATGCAGCATGTGGCCGAACTGGTGGATCTGGGCCTATTGGGCCATGCTAGTGACAATATTTTCCCAACTGATGCTGGGAAAATCCTGCTGAACTCGATCATACGCCAATTAGCGGGCTAATGCTTCGGCATACTCGGCCTTTGACAAAAGCGCGCAAAGACGATCCAAATCGTCCAGCGATTTATAGGTGATGGTCACCATGCCACCGCCACCTGCGCTGTGTTCAATCGATACTGCCATCTTCATGCTTGCCGCTAAATCAGCCTCTAACGCCTTGGTGTCGGCGTCCTTTTCAGAAGCAGGGCGGCGCTGTGCTGGTGTGGAATCGTTTCTTTCATCGGTCTTCTTGCGCATCATGTCTTCGACAGCGCGCACAGAAAGACCATCCTTCACAATCTGCAACGCCACAGCCTCGGCATCGGGGTTGCCAATCAACGCGCGGGCATGGCCAGCCGAAAGCCGCGCAGTGCGCACCAAGTCTTGCACAGACTCTGGCAATGTCAGCAAACGAAGAAGATTTGCAATATGGCTGCGGCTTCGCGACAGGCCTTCGGCAATCTTTTCCTGCGTATGGCCGAACTTGTCCATCAGCTGCTTATAGGCCTGCGCCTCGTCTATCGCATTCAGATCGGCGCGCTGGATATTCTCGATAATGGCGATTTCCAGCATTTCCATATCTGAAAAATCGCGGATCAGAACAGGGATTTGATGCAGATTGGCGGCTTGCGCGGCCCGCCAGCGCCGTTCGCCAGCAACAATCTCAAACCTGCCATCCGCCGCTGGGCGCACGATTAGGGGCTGGATCACGCCTTTCTGGCGGATTGATTCGGCCAGTTCTTCCATCGCTTGGGGTTCAAATACGCGGCGCGGCTGATTTGGGTTTGGGAAAACCTTTTCAATGGGCAAATGGCTGTCTGGCGCGCGTTCGGCAACGGGGGCGCTGCGGGAATTATCCATATTCACATCGGCCATCAGCGCCGAAAGCCCACGACCCAAACCGCGCCGATCGTTCTTTTTATCCATAACAGTCACTCCTTAACGGGTTAGCGGATGACGGGCCAGAACCTCGTCCACCAAAGCGCGATACGCCTCGGCGCCTTTGGATTGGCTGTCATAGGTCAGCACAGATTGCGCGAAAGACGGCGCTTCTGACAGGCGGACATTGCGGGGAATGACCGTGGTAAACACCAAATCCCCCAAAGTTTCGCGCACGTCAGCCTCGACCTGCTGGGAAAGCCTGTTGCGCGAATCGGTCATGGTCAGCACCACACCTTCGATTCGCAGGGTTGGGTTTGCGGTTTGCCGCACCTCGCGGATGGTGACCATCAGTTGCGACAGCCCTTCCAGCGCAAAAAACTCAGCCTGAAGGGGCACAAGCACAGACTGACAGGCGACAAAAGCGTTGATTGTCAGCAGGCTAAGCGAAGGCGGGCAATCGATTAGGATGAAATCTAAGTTCAACGCCGCGATATCTGGGCCATGAAATGCGTTATGCAACAGATAGCTGCGCTTTTCGTTCGCGACGAGGTCGATATCGGCCGAGGCAAGGTCAGCATTCGCGGGGCAAACAAACAATCCATTAACCGCCGTGACCTGCATCGCCTCGGTTACGCTTGCGTCGCTCGTCAGCACATCGTAACTGGTCAGAGCGCGATCGGCGGGCGCTACGCCTAGCCCAGTTGAGCTGTTGCCCTGCGGATCCAGATCCACCAACAGTACACGCGCGCCGTTTTCAACCAATCCAGCGGCAAGGTTGATCGCCGTGGTGGTTTTACCAACGCCGCCCTTTTGGTTTGCAATCGCAATAATCCGAGGAGTAGCCATGTCTATCGCCGCCTTATATTTTCTATCATCAAAATTGCCGCCTCTGGGTCGGTGCGGCTTGGGATTCTGTTTGCGTCAAAGACCCAATCGGCTTGGGCTAGCTGCAATTCTTCTTCATAGCCGCGCCCTTTTGGAAAAATTGCGCGGCCATTGGGTGCAAGATGCGGTGTTACATGGCCCAGCAAATCTGTCAACGAAGCAAGGGCGCGGGCAGACACTGTTCGCGCTGCCAGCGGCTCAACAGCGTCGATTCTTTGTGCAAGAACGGTAACGGGCAGGGAAAGCTGGCGGGCAATCTGGCGCAGAAAGGTTGCTTTTCGCTGATCTGATTCGACCAAGATCATTTGCGGCGCGCCCATAATGGCCAGAACGATACCTGGAAAGCCGCCACCTGCACCGAAATCGGCCCATTTTCCATGAGATTCGGCCAACGGAAACAGTTGCGCCGAATCTAAGACATGGCGCAGCCAGATATCGGCTATTGAAGGCTTTGACACCAGATTTATGGCTGGATTCCAGCGCAAAACCTCGGCCACAAAGCGGTCTAGCTTCTCGATTGTTTCACGTGAAACATTCAGCCAATCGGGAATGTGCCGATCCATCATCACGCCATAGCTTGGCGCGACGGCCTGCGCACATGGGAAATAAGCAAAAGCAGGGCGGCGGGCGTCATGCCTTCGATCTTACTGGCTTGGAAGATGTTTGTGGGCAGGGCGCGCTTTAATTTCTGCGTCAGCTCATTTGAAAGGCCGGGAATGCCAGAATAATCAAAACTTGGGGGAATGGCCAAAGCCTCATCCGCGCGAAGCCGCTGAATATCACGATCTTGGCGCTGAATGTACTGCACATATAGCGCATCGCGGGCGGTTTGAAGCTGAATCGCCTCATCAAAGCTGGCAAAATCAGGAACCAGCTGCGCGGCGTGTTCGGGCGTTACGCCCTCAAAGGCCAAAACATCATAGGCTGAACGGCGCGCGCCGTCGGCGCTGACCTCAACGCCAGCTGCCTGCAATTCGCGGGGCGAAAAGGCGGTTTCTGACAAAAGTGTGCGCGCGGCGGCCAGAAGGTCTGCCTTCTTGCGATAGGCGTTGATGCGCGTTTCAGAAACACAGCCCAGCGCAATGGCCTTTTCCGTCAGCCTTTGGTCGGCGTTATCCGCGCGCAGGGCCAAGCGATACTCGGCCCGCGAAGTGAACATGCGATAGGGTTCGGTCACGCCGTGGGTGGTCAGATCATCAATCATCACGCCAATATAGCTTTCAGATCGGCTTAGGCTTATCGCAGGGCGCCCAGACGCTAACAGGGATGCGTTCACGCCCGCGACAAGGCCTTGCGCGGCAGCCTCCTCATAGCCTGTTGTCCCATTGATCTGGCCCGCAAAGAACAATCCAGCCATCGCCTTTACCTGCAAAGCAGTGTCTAAACCGCGCGGATCGAAATAATCGTATTCGATGGCATAGCCTGGCTGGGTGACTACAACATTTTCCAACCCCAAAATGCTGCGCACGTAGTCGTGCTGCACCTCGGCTGGAAGAGATGTGGAAATACCGTTCGGATAAACCGTGGGGTCGTCCAAGCCCTCTGGTTCTAGAAAAATCTGATGGTGGTCTTTATCGGCAAAGCGCACCACCTTATCCTCGATCGATGGGCAATAGCGCGGCCCAACGCCCGAGATATGGCCGCCATACATCGCCGAACGGCCCAGATTCTGGCGCACGATATCATGCGTCCGCTCGTTTGTTTGGGTAATGCCGCAGGAAATTTGCGCCGCGAAGGGTGCGGAATTGAGGAACGAAAACATCGTTGGCTCATCATCGCCTGGCTGGCTGTCAAGAACAGACCAGTTGATTGTGCGGCCATCAAGGCGGGGGGGCGTGCCTGTTTTCAGCCGTCCGCGCTGCAAATTCAGATCGGCAAGTTGCTGGGCAAGCAGGATAGACGGCGCATCACCAACGCGGCCGCCAGCCCGCTGATGATCGCCCACATGGATCACGCCATTCAGAAATGTGCCTGCGGTGATGATCACCGCATCTGCGGTGATCTGGCTGCCGTCAGCAAGCACAACGCCGCCCACGCGGTTCGCATTAACAATCAAACTGGCCACTTCGCCCTGAAGAATGGTCAGCGATTCGTATTCTGCCAGCAGCGATTGGATAGCCTGCCGATACAGTTTGCGATCTGCCTGCGTACGAGGGCCTTGAACGGCGGGGCCTTTGCGGCGGTTTAACAGGCGAAACTGTATGCCTGCGCGGTCGGCAGCCTGTCCCATAATGCCATCAAAGGCGTCAATCTCGCGTACCAAATGGCCTTTGCCAAGGCCACCAATGGCTGGGTTGCACGACATCACACCAACAGCGTCGCGGCGCAGGGTGATCAGGACTGTGCGACTACCCATGCGTGCGGATGCGGCGGCAGCCTCGGCCCCCGCATGTCCGCCACCTACAACAATGACGTCAAATTGTTTCACGTGAAACACTCCTACTTGCCAATGCAAAAGCTGCTGAAAATCTCGCCCAGCAAATCTTCTACGCCGATATACCCCAATATTCCTTCTAGGGCGGTTAGGGCAACCCTTATCTCTGTTGCGATCACCTCGGGCAAATCGCCAGCGCGGGGCAGGGCGGTGATTGCCTTTCCCAGCGCCGTTTGCGCGGTGCTCAGCGCCTGCATGTGGCGCTGGCGGCTGAATACACCCGCCGCAGCGGTCTTTGTTTCCAGCTTGCTAGCAATCTCTGCCAACAAATCCTCGACACCCGCGCCAGTTTTTCCCGAAACCGCAGGCGCAGCCTGCGTTGCCAAATCTGCCTTCGCTAGGCGGAGAATGTCATCTGGGCGGGGTGCAACATCGAAAACCTCTCCCTGCTGCTGCAACAAGAAAATCCGCAAATCTGCCGATTCGGCCCGCTGTTTCGCACGGGCAATGCCGATACTTTCAACCACATCGTCTGAGTCGCGCAGACCCGCAGTATCCAGCAGGGTCACCAATAACCCGCCGATATGCATCCGCACTTCGATCACATCGCGCGTGGTGCCCGCAATATCAGAGGTAATCGCCGCCTCGCGCTGCGCCAGCGCGTTCAGCAAGGTTGATTTGCCCACATTCGGCGCGCCCAAAATCGCCACTTCGAACCCTTCGCGAATTGCTGCGCCTGCGCCTGCGCGGGCCTGTTCGGCAGCCAAATCTTGGTGCACGCGCGACAGCAGGGCCAAGACTTCGGGGGTTACGTCTACGGGAACGTCTTCATCCGCGAAGTCAATTGTTGCTTCGATCAGCGCCGCCGCGCGCAGCAAATCGGCCCGCCACGGCGCAACCTTTTGCGCAATAGCGCCAGAGAGCACTTGCAGCGCCTGTTTGCGCTGTGATTCAGATTCGGCATCGATCAAATCGGCCAGGCCTTCCACTTGGGTCAAATCCAAATGGCCGTTGTCCATGGCGCGGCGTGTAAATTCGCCCGCCTCAGCCAGACGAAGGCCGTCCATCTGCGCCAAAACTTCGGATACCTTAGCCACAACGGCAATCGAGCCGTGCAGATGCAGTTCCACCGCGTCTTCGCTCGTAAAGCTGTGCGGCGCGGCAAAGGGCAAAACCAATGCCTGATCCAAAATCTCGCCGCCATGCCGAAGTACCCGCAGCCCCGCCTGCCGCGCTGGTGGCAGGGGGCAAAGCTGGCCAGCGGCCCAATGCGCCAGCGGGCCAGAGATGCGCAAAACAGCAACCCCAGCCCGACCACGCGCAGATGCAAGCGCGAAAATCGTATCCATCAGCAGCCCCTTAAAGGTTTAGCTGTTCATCGATTCAAAGAATTCGGCGTTGGTCTTGGTTTGCTTTAGCTTACCAAGCAAGAATTCAATAGCGTCCGTCGTACCCATTGGGTTTAGGATGCGGCGCAGGACATAGGTTTTTTGCAGATCAATTTTGTCGATCAGCAGATCTTCCTTCCGCGTGCCGGATTTCAGAATGTCGATAGCTGGGAAGACGCGCTTATCGGCAACCTTACGATCCAGCACAATTTCGCTGTTACCCGTGCCTTTGAATTCTTCAAAGATCACTTCGTCCATACGCGAGCCTGTATCGATCAGGGCCGTCGCGATAATCGTCAGGCTGCCACCTTCTTCGATATTGCGGGCCGCACCGAAAAACCGCTTGGGGCGTTGCAGGGCGTTCGCGTCCACACCGCCTGTTAGAACCTTGCCCGACGATGGGACAACGGTGTTAAAGGCGCGTCCAAGACGGGTGATGCTGTCTAGCAAGATCACCACATCGCGTTTGTGTTCGACAAGGCGCTTGGCCTTTTCGATGACCATTTCGGCAACAGCCACGTGGCGGGTTGCGGGTTCGTCAAAGGTGGAAGACACCACTTCACCCTTCACAGAACGCTGCATATCGGTCACCTCTTCGGGGCGTTCGTCGATCAGCAACACGATCAAATAACATTCTGGGTGATTCGCGGCGATGGAATTGGCAATATTCTGCAAAAGAACCGTTTTGCCCGTGCGCGGCGGGGCCACGATCAGCGCGCGCTGACCTTTTCCGATGGGCGAGACCAGATCGATCACGCGCGAGGAGCGGTCTTTGATGGTGGGGTCTTCCACCTCCATCTTCAAACGCTCATCTGGATACAGGGGCGTGAGGTTATCGAAATGTACCTTATGCCGGGCTTTTTCAGGATCATCGAAGTTAATCTTCGTGACCTTGGTCATGTGGAAATAGCGTTCGTTATCCTTGGGCGCGGCGATAACGCCTTCGATGGTATCGCCCGTACGCAGGGAAAACTGCCGCAGAATATCGGGCGAGACGTAAATATCATCTGGGCCAGGTAGATAGTTGGCCGAAGGGCTGCGCAAAAAGCCAAACCCGTCTTGCAACACTTCCAAAACGCCATCGCCGCCAATTTCCCAACCTTCTTCGGCATGTTCCTTTAGGATGGAAAACATCATCTCGCCCTTGCGCATAGACGGGGCGTTTTCAATTTCCCATTCTTCGGCCATTGCCAGCAATTCTGCGGGGGTCTTGGCCTTTAGATCGGCAAGGTTCAAATGTTCTTTGGTCATAGCGCGTCTCCTTACGCCAAAGGCGCAGCGGGCAAAAATGGGAATGTTACCGAAAAGCGTTATGGCCGAATGGCCGCGCTGAGGTTGCACTAAGCGGCAACACAGCACCTGTCAAGTTTTCTGGTAACGTTGTTGGCGCCTAGAACTTCACAATCACTGCAAAGACGATGACAATCATCAGGACTGTGGGCACTTCGTTCATCAAACGGTAAGTACGGCCAGATACGGTATTGGTGCCCGCCGCCAATTCCTTGCGCCGCGCGCCAAGCCACATGTGAAAGACCGTCATCCCGATAACGGATGCAGCCTTGGCCCATGACCAGAAAGCAGACCAATCCACCACGCCAGGCATGGAAACCAGCAAAAGCCCAAAAATCCACGTGGCTATCATGGCAGGGTTCATGATGGCCTTGATCAGACGGCGTTCCATCACTGCCAAGGTATTGATCAGCGCTGGCCCATTTTGCCTCTGTTCAACATGATAGACAAACAAGCGCGGCAAATAGAACAGCCCCGCCATCCACGCGATGACCGAGACCACATGCAACGCTTTCACGGTTAGATACCAATCGGTCAAATTCATCGCGCCCTCCTTTCTTCTTCTTAAAGAAAGAAATTTAAAAGAAAAGATGATGTTGTAGGGGAAGGGGATAACAGAATGCAGCGACTTACCCAGAGTTTCTCCCCCAAGCACAACTTTGGGGATAAGATTTGGACAGACGGGTGGCGGCATAGGGTTTGGGCCGAACTGCAACAGAAATATGGAAATAAGGCAGAGTAAGCGCTGTGGATCGATTGGCATCTGCCTTTGGGGACGCGCCGTTTTCCCCATCGGGGCCGCGCCATAATCCCCATGTGGAAGAACGCACTCTTTGCGCCACGAATCGGCCCGAAAATCCGCATCCTCGACAGCGCGGGCAAAAGCGGGCAAAACTGGCGGCGTTCGTGCTTGCGAACAAAACAAGACTGTCCACAGGGTTATCAAAGGGCCGATATGCAGATTATCCTTGCCTCCACCTCGCAGATCCGTGCTCAGTTGCTGGCGCGGGCAGGGGTGGAATTTACCACCCAAGCCCCCCGCGTTGATGAAGAGGCGATTCGCGCCGCGATGCAGGCCGACGCCGCCAGCCCCCGCGACATTTCAGACAGTCTGGCCGAGGCAAAGGCGCTGAAAATCTCGGATAAGAACCCAGATGCTTTGGTTTTGGGATGTGATCAGATTTTGGCTCTGGGCGATAGGATTTTTGCCAAGCCAGAGACAGACGCGCAGGCGATAACGCATTTGCAAGCTATGCGGGGGCAAACGCATCATTTGTATTCGGCGATGGTGATTTATCATAACGGGCAGCCCCAGTGGCGGCATATTGGCCATGCCCGCATGACGATGCGCGCGCTGTCAGATCAGGCTTTGACGGCCTATGTGGCGGCGGAATGGGACTCGATCCGCCATTCTGTGGGCTGCTACAAAATAGAAGAGCGGGGAATTCAGCTGTTTTCGCAGATCGAGGGGGATGTTTTCACCATTCAAGGGCTGCCTATGCTGCCGCTGCTGAACTATCTTGCCGTGCGGGGGATAATTGCATCATGAACAGTACCATTC
>CAXNEP010000024.1:0-13050 GCA_964200865.1 Cypionkella sp.
TGCTGGCCGCGCATCGTATCACCAAGTTCGCGCATGGCCTGCCCTGATGGGCCGCCTTGCCCTTGGCCCTGACCTTCGCCTTGGCCCTCGCCCTCGGCTACGCGCATATTGTCCATAAATTCGCGCAGGCGCTGCATCAGTTCGGCGGCTTCGGCGGTTTTGCCTTGTTCCATCAGCTCTTTCAGCTTGTCGAGCATTTGCTGCAACTGATCGGCGTTCATGCTGGGGCCGTCTTGGTTTTGCGACATATCCTCGCCCCGCTCGCGCTGTTCTTGGGCCAATTGGCGGGTATAGTTGCGCAGCGCGTCTTGCAGTTCTTGCATCAGCGCGTCGATTTCTTCGGGCGAGGCCCCTTTGCGGATTGCCTCGTCAAGGCGGTCTTGCGCGCGGGTCAAACGCTCGCGGGCCGATGTCAGATCACCCTCTTCGATCAGCACTGCAATCTGCCACATCTCTTCGGTCAGGGTTGTGCGCAGATCATCGGTCAGCGCGCCTGCCTCGCCATCGAGTGCGGCGATGACTGCGCGCAGGCGCAAATAGGCCCGATTGTTGGCGATAAATCCTTCGGGCGCGTTGGTGACGGCCTTAAGGATTTGGGCTGCGCGGGGGGCATTGCTGCGCGCCCATAGGATATCGCGGCGCATTTCGATAATGGCGGCGGCCAGCGGGTCGAAAAACCGTTTGCCCGGCAGGATGGCGGCCACGGGATCGGCGGCGGCGGTTTGGCCTGCGCCGTCTTCCGCTTGCAACGTAATTGTCACGGGCAGGTTGGAGAGCAGGTCTTTGGAAAGATCATCCACCAATTCCCCCGCCACTTCGCTGCGCCCCCCGCGCCGTGGCAGGGGCAGGTCAACGATTGCGGTGGGCTGCGCATCGGGCTGGGCGGCCAAACCATAGATGCGGGCGACCTTTGGCAAATCTAGCGCAATTTCAGCGCGGCCTTTTGCGATGCCATAGTCATCGCGCGCCTGGAACGGCAGGGTAAAGCGGGCATCGCCCTGCCGCGCGATGGGGCCAGTTGCGGCAATGCTGGGCGGCGCGTCTGGCTGGGCTGTTATCGCAAAATCCCGCCCGCCCGTGCCGCGAAAGTTCAGCGCGCCTGACTGGGCAAGTTCAAAGCTTTGGCTTGGCTGGGCAAGGGCGGTTGCATCGGTGCGGGCCGAGATGGTTTCATCCAAAATCACCTCGCCCGCAGCGCCATACAGGCGCAGGTCAATGCGGGTGCCGATGGGAAGGGTTAGCTCATCTTCTTTTTGATCGGCCAGATATAGGGCGGGCTGGCCGGTGTAGGCGGGCGGGGTTGCCCATGCTTCCCACATGGGGCCAGCGGGGGCGCTGGGGGTGCCCAGCGTGCCAAGGCTGGCCATTTGTATCGGCGGGCCAAACAGTGCGGCCAGCACCGCCAGCAAAAGCGCGCCATAGCGCAGCGCGAAAGGATCGGCGCGGGATAGGCGCAAATCGGGCGGGGACGCGCGCAGGCCAGCCAGTTTGCGCGCCATTCGGGCCAAATGTGCCTGCCAGACTGCAACCGATGCAGGGTCATCTGCCCCAATCGCCTGATCGTCGCGCAGCGCGGCCAGCGGCTGCCCGCTGAGCTCCGCATCCAGCCGCGCAAGGGCATCCGCAGCCGTTGGGCGCGCGAAACGGCGCGCGGCATACCATAGTGCGGCCACTATTGCGGCGATAAAGGCCAGCAGCGCAAACCATGCATAATCCAAGGCCAGCAGGCTGGGCAGGCCAAAGGCCAGCGCCGCATAACCCGCCAACAAAACAGTATTCAGTGGCCATAACGCCTGCAAAAGGGCCTGTACCCAAAGACCAGCCAAAGTCCAACGCAAGGGCGCTTTGATTTTGGCTAAGACGTTTGTTGTTCGGGTGCTGGGTTCCATTCCCTCGGCCAGATTACAACCACTGTGGAATAGTATCTCGTTTTAGGATTTCGTCAAAGCTTGGCCGCGCGCGGATGACAGCAAATTGATCGCCCTGTACCAAAACTTCGGGGATCAGGGGGCGGGTGTTGTATTCAGACGCCATCACCGCGCCATAGGCGCCAGCGGATCGGAAGGCGACCAGATCGCCTTCGGCCAAATGGGGCAAGGCGCGGGCCTTGGCAAAGGTATCGCCCGTCTCGCACACTGGCCCCACCACATCGTAACTGGCGCGGTCAAGTGCGGGGGCGGGCTGCACCACGGGTTCAATATCGTGATGCGCGCCGTACATGGATGGGCGAACAAGATCGTTCATAGCGGCATCAAGGATTAGAAATTCCCGCTCCTCGCCCAATTTCACATAGATGACTTTTGACACCAAAATCCCAGCATTGCCCGCAATAAGGCGGCCCGGTTCGATTTCAATCTCGCAGCCCAAATGGCCCAAGGTGCGCTGGATCAGCGCGCCATAATCGGCAGGCAGGGGGGGTGCCTCATTCCCGCGCGTATAAGGAATGCCCAGCCCTCCGCCCAGATCAAGCCGTTCAATGGTATGGCCCTGCGCGCGCAGCAAAACCGTTAGGTCGGCAACTTTTTGATACGCTTCGGCAAAGGGGGCAAGGTCGGTCAGCTGGCTGCCGATATGCACGTCAATGCCCACAACGCGCAGACCCTTGAGGCGGGCGGCCTCGGCATAAACCTCAACCGCGCGGGAAATGGGAATGCCGAATTTGTTTTCCTTTTTGCCCGTTGCGATTTTCTCGTGCGTTTTGGCATCGACATCGGGGTTCACGCGAATGGTGATGGGGGCCACTTTGCCAAGGGAAAGCGCCACTTCGGACAGGGCGCGCATTTCGGGTTCGGATTCCACATTGAACTGGCGAATGCCGCCGTTCAGCGCCAGCGCCATTTCGTCGCGGGTTTTGCCCACGCCAGAAAACACGATTTTATCGCCCGAAACGCCAGCCGCGCGCGCGCGCAGATATTCGCCGCCCGAGACCACATCCATGCCTGCGCCCAAATTGCCCAGTGTTTTCAGCACGGCCACATTGGACAGGGATTTGATCGCAAAGCAGACCAAATGCGGCATAGGGGAAAGTGCCTGCGTAAACAATTGGTAATGGCGCGTTAGGGTTGCGGTGGAGTAGCAGTAAAACGGCGTGCCCACGGCGGCGGCAATATCACGCAAGCTTACATCTTCGGCATGTAAATGCCCATCTTTATAGGTAAAATGATCCATCGCGCGCCCCCAAGCCCATAATCGCGATATAGCAGAGTTACGGGCGGGGGCAATCGCCCTGATTGGGGCTACTGCCCACCAACGCGTGCGATTCCAACCTCTGCCACGCCTGAAATACTTAGCCCCACCGCTGGTTTTTCGGCAGGCGGTTTAGGTGGGCCATCTGCACCGCAAGCCGCCAGCACGATCAGGCCCAAAACGGCAATAACGCTGCGCATCAGTTGACAGGCGGGGTATATTGCAGCAACCCGCCACCCACATTGGCCTGCACCGATGGTTGCATAGACACGCCATCAGTGCCAATGGATATGCCCGTATTCAGCCTCGGATCGCTGATTTCGCAGGCCGATAGAATGCCCGCTGCCAAAACAATAAACGCGCCGCGCAGGATGGTGGTTTTCGTCATAGCAAACCCTTTCCAGATGTTATGTCACACTGCCTTAGCCCAGCGCCGCTTTCCACCGCGCGGCCTGCTCGGCCACGCGGATAGGCGATGTTCCGCCATAAGACTTGCGCGAACGGATCGAGTTTTCAACACCCAAAACGGAAAAGACATCCTGCGTGATCCCGCTATGCACCGATTGCATCTGTTCAAGCGAAAGGTCGGGCAGATCAACGCCCGCGCTTTCGGCCATGGCCACCAGCGCGCCCGTGATATGGTGCGCCTCGCGGAAAGGCAGGCCCAGTGTGCGCACCAGCCAATCGGCCAGATCGGTGGCGGTTGAAAAGCCTGATGCGGCGGCCTGCGCCAACACTTCGCGGTTGGCCGTCATATCGCCTACCATCCCCGTCATGGCAGCAAGGGCCAGCATTAGGGTATCGGCGGCGTCGAACACCTGTTCTTTGTCTTCTTGCATGTCTTTGGAATAGGTTAGCGGCAGGCCCTTCATCACCGTCAGTAGGGCCACTTGCGCGCCCATGATCCGCCCGATTTTGGCGCGCAGCAGCTCTGCCGCATCGGGATTTTTCTTTTGCGGCATAATGCTGGAACCCGTTGTCCAGCGATCAGACAGGCGGACAAAGCGGAATTGGGCGGAAGACCAAATCACCAACTCTTCGGCAAAGCGCGACAGATGGATGGCGCAGATGCTGGCAGCGGATAGGAATTCCAGCGCGAAATCGCGGTCGGACACGCTATCGAGTGAATTGGCGGTGGGGCGGTCAAAGCTCAGCTCGCGCGCGGTAAAATCGCGGTCAATGGGAAAGCCCGTGCCCGCCAGTGCCGCAGCCCCCAAGGGGCATTCGTTCATGCGCCTGCGGGCATCCATAAACCGTCCGCGATCGCGCGCCAGCATCTCGACATAGGCCAGCATGTGATGGCCCCATGTCACGGGCTGGGCGGTTTGCAGGTGCGTGAAGCCTGGCATGACCCAATCTGCCCCCGCCTGTGCCTGATCCACAAAGGCGCTCATCAGGGCGGTGATCCCCTCAATCGCACCATCGCATTGCCCCCGCACCCACAGGCGAAAATCCACCGCCACCTGATCGTTGCGCGAACGGGCGGTGTGCAGGCGCTTACCCGCCTCGCCAATCATATCGGTGAGGCGGGATTCGATATTTAGGTGGATGTCTTCTAAGGCATCGGAAAATTCAAACGCGCCGGTTTCAATGTCTGACAAAATCGTGAGCAGGCCTTCACGAATGGCCGCCGCATCGTTAGAGGTAATGATACCTTGGCGCGCTAGCATCGCGGCATGGGCGTTTGAGCCTGCAATATCTTGCGCGTATAGACGCTGGTCAAAGCTGATGCTGGCATTGATCGCGGTCATGATCGCGTCAGGCCCGCTGGCAAAACGTCCGCCCCACATGCTATTGGCGGGTTTGGTTGGGTCTGATTTGCTCATGGGGGGCCTATGGTGCTGCGACGGTTTATTTTCGGGTCTATCTTGGCGCTTGTTTACACAGGCTTTGCTCTTGGTGCAAATGCCCAAGGGTTAGACGCGCTGCGGGTGGGCGATATGGAAAAGATGATCTTGCACGCAGCGCCCAAAGACCTGCCAGAGGCGGCGTTTTTGGGGCTGGATGAAGCGCCCCGTTCGCTGGATGAGGTTAGGGGTCGCTGGGCGCTGGTCAATTTCTGGGCAACTTGGTGCGCCCCCTGCCGCAAGGAAATGCCGTCTTTGGGCGCGCTGGCAAAAGATATGCCCGATTTGGCGGTCGTGGCCCTCGCCACGGGCCGCAACCCGCTGCCGCAACTGACCCGCTTTATTGATGAGGCGGGTGTGGCGCATCTGATTCATATTCGCGATCCAAAGTCGGAACTATCTTCGCAAATTGGCATTCTGGGCCTGCCTGTGACGATTATTCTAAACCCGCAGGGCCAAGAGGTCGCCCGCCTGATTGGCGATGCAGATTGGCACAGCCCCGAGGCGCTGGCCCTGCTGGACGCGATGATGCCCGCGGACTGAAAGGGGGCGCGTCGCCCCCCTCGTCGCTTCGCTCCTCACCCCCAGAAGGTATTTGAGGAGTTAGGAAGCAGGCAAAGAGTTTGTTCCTTCCTAACTCTCCAAATACCTTGGGGGGAGCGCAGCGGGGGGCAAAGCCCCCCATCGGCGGGTTGGGTTAAATGCGGCGCAGCAGGTAGATATCCATGATCCAGCCATGGGCCGCGCGGGCGGCGGCGCGGGCTTCGATGATTTGGGGGGCGGTTTCCGCCAAGGGGCCTGATAAGGAAATTTCGTTTTCCATGCCAGCGTAGGCCGTCCAGTAGATTGTGATGCCATCGGGAGGCAAGGCGGTAAAACTGGTCTCGCCGTCCAGCATAACCACGGCGGTGTTCACGCCAGCGGGAAAGCCGCCCTCGCGCAGTTGCCGCCCCGTGGTGACGGTAAAGGGCGCGCCGATGTCGTTCAGCGCAATGGCATGGGCGGCCGTCATGGCCGTGATTGAGGTAACAGCGGGGATGACTGATATTTCGGGTGCGGGTTTTAGGCGCGCTGCGATGCGCAGGGTGCTGTCGTAAAGGGCAGGATCGCCCCAGACCAAAAGGGCGACATCATCTGCGCGGTGCTGGGCGATGGTTTGTGCCCAGACCTTTGCGATGGCGTCATGCCATGCGTTCACGCGGGTGGGGTAATCGGCAATGCTTTCATCGCGCACGGGCAGATCAAATTCGGCGATGGGGGAATTTGGGGCAACATCGGCCAGTATCGCGCGGCGCAGGTCTGCCAGATCGGCCTTTGATTCGCCTTTGCGGGGCAGCAGGATCAGGCCGGCGGACTGCATCGCGCGCATGGCCTGACGGGTCAAATGGTCGGGGTTGCCCGTGCCGATACCAATCAGGGTTAGGTGCATGTCAAAGTTCCATGAAAAAGGGCGCGCAGGTGGCCTGCGCGCCCCATCCGATGTGAAACGCTGCGCGCATCTTGTAAAGATACAAAAAACGCGGGTTAAACTTCGCGTGCAGAACTGGCCCAGAAATGCCCTGCAATCCAGCCCAAGGCCGCCCATACCACCAGCGCCGCGCCCAAAACGCGCGCGGAAAATGCCCCGGCAACTTCGGGCGGGGCAGCGCCGAAGTAACCCTCGACTTCTGGTGCGCCGATGACGTGGGGCGCAGCCAACAACGCGCCTGCAAGTGCAAAGGCCCAAACCTGCCGCCCATAGGCCAGCAGCGCAATGCCGCCGCCTGTGGCCAAAACAGTCGACCACCACCAGATTTGCCGCGCCGTGATATCGGCAGCCACCGTTCCCGGCAATGCGGGCGCAAGGCCCATGGCGGGGGCCAGTTGGAAGGCGGCAAAGCCTGCAATGCCCCAAAGTAGCCCTTCGGCGGGGCCAATTTTGCGGCCCCACAATTCGGCAGCAGCAAAGCCAGCGGTCAGCACCAAAGCATAGCCTGTATAGACCAGAATCATGAACAGTGCGGTCAGGCCATTGCGCTGAAGATCGCTGGCGGTGCTAGCGCCGTGGCTGTGGCCAGCGCCGTGGCCATCCTCATCATGGCTGTGGCCTTCAGCCTTGGCGGGGTCTTCGGGCTGTGCGGGCGCGACGTCGTGGTCATGCGTGGATGACCCGCCCGCAAAATGGGTCAGCGTGCCAGATTCATATTGTTCGGACAAAAGGATCAGCTTTTGCACAAACGCGAAATGCAGCAAGACGGCGATCAGCCCCGCTGCAAAACCAGCGAACACCGCGCTGGTCACCATACGTTTCGTCATTGATTAGTGGCAGGGAAAGCCAGTTGCATGGCGCACGTCATGGGCTGCATCGTGCAGCGTGGACGATTGGGCATGGCCTGCCACAAACATAATGCCAAGGCCAAGGGCGGCCACCATCAAAACCTGCGCAAATGGGCTGGCTGCGGTTTTGGTCAGGGTTTTCGTTGTCGTCGTCATATTCTCTCTCCTAGCTGTCCCACCGACAGAGTGTTTCACGGTGCTAGGCCGGTCTCCTGGCTTGCGGGTCAATATGATCTGCCGCCTTCCCACCCATAAGGGCAGTGGCAAAATGACAGACCACTCACCGCATACAGTCGCGGGGGCGGCTGGAGTCGGGGCGCCCGACTTGGGTTCGCCCGTTTCCATTCCCGATGAAGCCCTGCGCTTTGCGCGTTTGGGCACCTAACGGGGCTATTTGCGCTGAAACGCAGGACGGGGTCAAGGCGATACGCGCCGTTTGCCATCCTTTTGCGACATATCTGCGGGCCTTAGGCTGGGATACGCGCCAAGGCTTTGCTGCGCAGCGCGCCCAAGGGGCGGGCATCGGCGAAGGTTCCGTCGGGGCTTGCGGCATAAAGGCGGGCGAAGGTCAGAAGATCGGGCAAATCTTGCGCGGTGATATCACCGAACAGATAGGCGGTTTTGCCCGCCGCGCGAAAGGCGATGGTTGAGGGGCGCGCGCAGCCTGACATACAGTCGACAAGGGCGACGTTGGCGGATAGGCCCGCAAGAACAAGGGCTTCTGAAAGGCTGGTGTGAAAGCCTGATCTGCCCAAATCGCAACTGCCGCAAAGGGTTATGTGCATGCCCCCTCCGCCAATGGGCCGTATAGGATGATACATGCCATATCGCTGCGTTCTAGCTGTAAGCTTTGCATTTTTAGCAGCATCTGTATCTTTCTGCACATGTCGATAACGCTGCGTCAAGCGGCAATGCGGCGGATTTGGGCGGTTTGCGACGTTTGGGGGAGGGTGGGGGCAGATTGCCTTATTTTGTGGGGATTTTGGCGTATGGCGGGCGTATGTTTTGTGTATGTTTTGCGTATTGCATCTGTAACTACACGGGAGGGTGGGGGGTGGTGGTGTAGTGTGCGTGATTTCACGCGCCGTTTTGGGTGGAGGGTCGGGGATTAGGGGTGGTGCGTGCAAGCACCCGACCTATGGATTGCAGCCGTAAAGGTCTATGACATGGATTCTGCGGAAGACAATGCAATTATTTCTTTTCAAAATTCGCGCCACTCGCGACCACAATTGGTGAAATTTGGATAAGCAACATTATAGCCTGCCGGAAAACCTCGGCCGGATCGCGCGTTTTCGCTAGTCTCCACACTGTAAATGACTTCAACCATTGCCGCTGCACGGCCTCGTATTTTGTAAATCCAAGGCACGCGATAACCATCAATTGTCTCATCGACCAATTTACAGCAGTCTTTGTTTAATGCAACAAACTCCTCGAACGATTTGTATTCAATCGGCTGCATTATTTTCCCTGAAAGTCCCGCATAACTCCCTGGGGGATAGTAACTATAGGTTTCCTCCAAGGCCTTAAAAATAAACTCTTCGTCAGATAAAAACCGATTCTCATCCCAGCAATACCCGGCCACATTCATTGTTGGCCGCACCAAGAGCAGCGCCAGTACTGCCAGCATAACGCTCCAAAAGAATTTTCGACTTGGGTCCATTATCATATCCGCCCTAGGTTTCGATACCACATGTCATCTAAACCAACTCAGCCCTCAATTGACCTCGCAGGCTGCGATCGGCAATTCGAAAAGTAGGCAAGTTGTGAGTGATAATAATTACCATGCAGGATTTGGCAATGAGTTTGCGCGCCGCTTGGGGTGGGGCGTTAGTTCTATTCGGCCAACGGGCCATACAGGATAATTCCCGCCAAATCGCTGCGCTCGGTTGCCAGTGTTTCGGCCAATGCGGCCACTGTGCTGCGGGTGAGGCGCTCACTTGGGTGGCCCACCGCCTCGGCCAGCAGGGCGGGGGTTTGGGGGGGCAGGCCGTGGGCGATCAGTTGGGCGGCGAGAGCGGGGAAGCTGCGTTTGCCCATGAAGACCACGGTGGTGGCGTTTGGGTCGGCGAGGGCCGCCCAGTTTTGATCTTGCGGCAACCCGCCCGTAATATCCGCGCCTGTGACAAACTGTACGCGCCGCGCGGCTAGTCGGCGGGTTAGCGGGATGCCAAAGGCGGCTGCTGCGGCGGATGCGGTGGTCACGCCTGGGATGATTTCATAGGCGATGCCTGCTGCGCGTAGGGCGTCAATCTCTTCCTCGAGCCGCCCGAAAATACCGCTATCGCCAGACTTTAGCCGCACCACTTTTGCGCCCGTTTTGGCGTAATCGACCAGAAGGCGGCTGACGTGAGATTGGTTCGGCGAGGGGCGGCCTGCGCGTTTGCCCACCCCCACCAGATCGGCCCCTTTGCGGGCATGGGCCAGGATGGGGCCTGATGACAGATCATCAAACAGCACGGCATCTGCGGCCCCAAGGCGGTTCACGGCCTTGAGCGTGAGCAATTCAGGATCGCCCGGGCCAGAGGATACGAAAGAGACAAAACCAGTCATTCGGCCCTCGCTATCAAATGAAAAAAGCTGCCCGTGGCGCGGCCGCCTTTGGGATGGATGCGGATTGAGCCTGTTTCGGCCACTGGCGCGCCGTTTGCGTCGGTGACATGGGCCAGCGGTGCGTCGGGCTGCGACAGGATCGTGGCATAGTGAAATTCGTGGCCGCGAAGCTGCGTGCCCGCGCCAAAGGGGGGCAGCGGGGCTGCAAGGGTGGCGGCGCGGTAGCCAAGGTGCATTTTGCGTTTTTCAAAACTTGTCTCTAGCCCCAGAAGGCCCAGCATTTCATGGCGGGTGCCTGCCTTATCGACCAGACCCGCGCCCATGGCCATATAGCCGCCGCATTCGCCATGCACGGGTTTGGCGCTGGCAAAGGCTTGCATTCCCGCGCGAAAGTTTTGCGCGGCGGCCAGCCTGCCTGCGTGCAGTTCGGGATAGCCGCCCGAAAGCCAGACGATACCTGCGGTAGGGTCGGGCTTTTCGTCCATCAGCGGCGAGAAGGGCAGGATGGTGGCCCCTGCGCGCCGCCAGCCATCCAGCAGATGCGGATAGGTGAAAGAAAAGGCGGCATCGCGTGCAAGGGCAATGCGATCTGCGGGCGGGCGAATGGGCGTGGGGGGTACATCTGCGAGATTGCCTGATGCGGCGGCGATCAGCGCGTCTAGGTCAACATGCTGGGCTATGAATGCGCCTGCTGTGGCCAAAAATGCGGCCAAATCGCTGTGTTCCTGCGCCTGCACTAGGCCAAGGTGGCGTTCGGGCAGGGCGATGGCGGGGTTTTTGGGCAGCGCGCCAAACACGGTGACGCCTGCCTGCGCCATGCCAGCGCGCACCAGCGATTCGTGCCGCGCGCTGGCAACTTTGTTCAGCACGACGCCTGCGATTTTGACATCTGCGCGCATCGCGGCAAAACCCAGTGCCGTGGCTGCGGCAGATTGCGCTTGGCCGCCCACATCCAGCACCAGAACCACGGGCCAGCCCATCAGGGCTGCAATATCGGCGCTGGCCCCTGTGCCAAAGGCCCCCGCTTGGGCTACGCCATCAAACAGGCCCATCGAGCCTTCGGCCACGATAATGTCCGCGCCAAGTGCATCTTGCGCCAAGCCTTGCAGCATTGGCGCGGGCATGGCCCAGCCGTCCAAATTCACCGATGCGCGCCCAGCGGCGGCGGTGTGAAAGGCGGGGTCGATGTAATCTGGCCCGCTTTTGAACGGCTGCACCGCCAGCCCGCGCGCGCGCAGGGCCGCAATCAGCCCCAGCGTTAGGGTGGTTTTGCCCGTGCCAGAGGCGGGCGCTGCAATAAGGATGCCCTTTGGGATCATGTCGACGTGTCCGGAAAGCGGGGATCGGTGCCGATGGGGCGATAACGGCGGTCGTAACCTTCGGCGTACAGGCTGCTTTCCTCAAACCCCTGCTCGCCCAGTGCGGGGCCAACAAGGATTAGTGCGGTGCGTTCCAGTTCTGCACCTAAGCCTTGCGAAAGGGTGGCTAATGTGGCGCGGATGATGCGCTGATCGGGCCAGCTTGCTCGCCAAACCACGGCCACGGGGCAATCTGGCCCGTAATGTGGGATAAGATCGGCCAGCACAGTATCCAGCGTGTGGATCGACAGATGGATCGCCAGTGTCGCCCCCGTGGCGGCAAAGGCGGCCAGATTTTCGCGCGGCGGCATGGCGCTGGCCCGCCCCGATGTGCGCGTGAGCACGACCGATTGCGCAAGGGCGGGTAGGGTCAGTTCCACCTGCAACGCGGCGGCGGCGGCGGCAAAGGATGGCACGCCTGGGGTGACATCATAGGGGATGTTCAGCGCGCGCAGGCGGCGCAACTGTTCACCCATGGCCGACCAGATCGAAACATCACCCGAATGCAGGCGGGCTATGTCATGGCCAGCGGCATGGGCGGCAGAGATTTCGTCTATAATCGCGTCCAGCGACATGGGCGCGGTGTTGATGATGCGCGCATTCGGCGGGCAATGATCTAGCAGCGCGGCGGGCACCAAAGACCCCGCATATAGGCAGACGGGGCAGGCGGCGATAAGGCCCTGCCCGCGCAGGGTGATCAGATCGGGCGCGCCGGGGCCTGCGCCAATGAAATGCACGGTCATGGGTGATCCTGTGATACGGCGATGGCGCAGGTGGCGCGCCCGCAAGGCGAGGTGGTTTTGCGCGCAATCAGCCGCGCATTTGGGCCAGCGGCGGCCAGTGCTGCCGCCTCGGCCAATGATCCTGTGCCAAACAGGGCCAGCACGCGGGGCGATTGGCTGGGCGTGGCTATGCCTGCCACATCTACCGCCAGCAGGGGCAATTCAAAATCGGCGGCAAAGCTGGTGAGAGTGGTGTCTTCGGACTTGGCACTCGCGCTGGCTAGGGCGTCTACCCGTGCGATGCGCGCCGCGTCCATGGCGCCTTGCAGCGCCCTTGCGAGCGATTTGGGCGTGGCGCTGGTGTTAAATCCGATGCCTGCGACGATCATTTTTGCACGCTCCATTGCACGATGGGCCGCGCAGGTTGCCAGCCCGTCATCCGCCCCAAAGGGGCGGCATGGGCGATATCCACCCGCATCAGCGCGCCGCCATATTCTGCGCAGGCGGCTGTTAGCAGGGATTCGGATTCCAGCGTGACGGCATTGGCGACCACACGGCAGCCTTGGGGCAGCAAGGGCCACAGCGCGGCAAGAAGGGGGGCCGATCCGCCACCGCCGATGAACACGGCATCGGGCGCGGGCAGGCCTGCGAGTGCATCGGGGGCTGCGCCCATTACCACATGCAGGCGGTGATCGACGCCGAAGCCTGCCGCATTTGCGGCGATATTTGCCGCGCGATCTGCGCGTGGTTCGATGCACTGCGAAAGCCCCCCTGCAAGGCACCATTCGACAGAAATCGAACCTGAGCCGCCGCCGATATCCCACAACACGTCGCCCGTGCGGGGGGCAAGGGCGGCCAAGGTCAGCGCGCGGATGGGGGATTTGGTAATTTGCCCGTCGGATTGAAACAGATCGTCGGGCAGGCCAAATCCGCGCATCAGGCCGATACCTTGCGCGTGAATGGCAGCCATGACGGGGGCGGCGGGCGCGGGCAGATCAAAGCGGTCGGCGCGGGTTTGGGTGATCGTCTCATGCGCCCCGCCAAGGCGGGACAGCAGCCATATATCGCTTT
>CAXNEP010000025.1:0-13021 GCA_964200865.1 Cypionkella sp.
GTGAAAGCCTGCCTCCAGAAAGGCTTTGGTAATTTCAAAATGGGTGGCGTTGGGGGTGGCGACGGTGACCAAATCTACGCGGTCTGCGCGGCCGCTCTCACCCGCCAGCATCTCGCGCCAATCGCCATAGGCGCGGTCAGGTGCGACGCCAAGGCGCTGCGCATAGTCGCGCCCGACATCCGCGCGGTGATCCAGCGCGCCAGCGGCCAGTTTGAAATGCCCATCGGCCAGCGCGCCAAGGCGGTGGGCTGGCCCAATTTGGCTGCCCTCACCGCCGCCAATCATACCCCAATTCAGTTGTGCCATATTCCCTGCCCCCTAAAAGCCAATTGACGCAAGATAGTCGCGGTTTTTGCGCGCGTCATCTATTGGGCTGACATCCAATGTCGGATCGCAGTCCTGTTCCACAGTGCACCAGCCTGAAAACCCCGCATCCAGCAATATCTGCCGCACGGCGGGAAAATCGACATCGCCTCGGCCCAGATTGCAGAATATCCCCTGCCCGCAGGCATCATAAAAGCCCGTGGATTTGGCAATGGCATCGGCCTTTACGGCGGGGTCAATATCTTTGAAATGCATATAGGAAATCCGCCCCATATGGCGGCGCATAAAGGCAACGGGATCAAACCCTGCATAGGAATGATGGCCCGTGTCAAAGCAAATTTTCAGAATGCTGTCGTCCACCTCGTCCAGCAGACGTTCCAGTTCGGGTTCAAAATCGATAAACCCTGCCGCATGAGCGTGAATGCCAACGGTCAGGCCGTATTCTTCTGCACCCATCTTGGCGACGGTTTCGATGCGGCCCCGAAAGGCGGCCCATTCGGCGGCATCCATCTGCTCGGCATCATGGGCGCGCCCTGCGGTGGGGGCGCGGCGGGGCGAGATGCTGTCAATCAGCACCAAATGCTGCGCGCCGTGGGCTGTCAGCGCGCGGCAGGTGCGCGTTGCTGCATCCATCACCTCGTCCCATGCGGCGGGGTCGTGGAACGGGCGAAACACCACGCCGCCGATCAGCGTCAGGTCATGCTGCGCCAATGCCGCGCCCAAAATGGCGGGGTCTTCGGGCATAAATCCAATCGGCCCCAGTTCGATCCCTTTGTATCCTGCGCCTGCGCAATCAGACAGCACTTGCTGCCAAGCAGGGTTGCGCGGATCATTTGCAAACTCCACACCCCAAGAGCAGGGCGCATTGCCAATCTGAATGGTCATAATTCCCTCATGTGTTTGGCACGGCGTGCCATTGTCCATCTGCCGCAGCCGCAAAGGCCGTTTCAATAATTTGGCTTACCGCCAGCCCATCGCGAAAGGTGGGCCACATTGGCCTGCCTGCGGCGATAGCGGTTAGAAAATCTTTAGCTTCGATAATGATTTGATCAAGGTACCCTGTGCCATGACCTGGCCCTTGGCAAAAAGCCAGATAATCGGGGTGGGCAGGCCCCGTTAGAATTCGGGTAAAGCCGCGTATGGCCTCGCGCCCCTCGGCGCGGTACAGGTAGACGGCGTTTTGATCTTCTTGGTCAAAGCGGATCGCGCCCTTGGTGCCGTGGATTTCATAGGCGTAACCCATTTTGCGCCCCGTCGCCGTGCGGCTGATATACAAATGCCCCATTGCGCCCGAGGCAAAGCGCAGCATCAACTGGCCATGATCGTCATTGTCCACCGCCACAGGGCCGTTTGCGCTGGGGCGGGTGGGGTGAACCGTTTCAATCTGCGCCGAAAGCTGGGCTACGGGGCCCATCAGCGCCAGCATACAGTTAATGGGATGCGGGGCCAGATCGCCCATACAGCCATTGGCCCGCCCCGTGGTGCGCCAGTTCGCGGGCGCGTTTGGGTCGGATAGAAAATCTTCGGTATGCTCGCCCCGAAACCATGTGACAGTGCCAATCGCGCCATCAGCCAACAATAGGCGCACAAACTGCGTGGCAGGCGTGCGCACGTAGTTAAAGCCAATCATATTCACAAGGCCCGATGCCTCTGCTGCCGCAGTCATCGCCTGCGCGTCTTGCAGCGATGCGCCCAGCGGCTTTTCACAAAACACAGGCTTGCCTGCGGCAAAGGCGGCCAGCGCGATGTCGCGGTGCGTATGCTGCGGCGATGCGATGACCACCGCCTGCACCAACGGGTCTGCCACCAAATCGCGCCAATCTGCCGTGGCGCGGGCAAACCCATAGGCCTGCGCATAGCTGTCTGCCGATGTCTGGCTGGTTGCGGCAATCACCTGTAACTTGGGGCGCAGCGCGGTGTTAAATAGGGGCCCCACCGCCGACAAAGCCACGGCATGGGCCTTGCCCATATAGCCGCCACCCACCAAACCAATTCCAATCTCTGCCATGGCGTCCCCTTTCCCAAAGCTGATATTGCAAGCGGTTGCAAAAGTCGTATCCTTGCCCAATACCCTGCGCAAGCCCCTATGAAAGGTACGTCCATGCTGCCCTGCGCCCTGCCCCCACCTTTGACGAAATCGCGGCATTGCCAGTGATGGCCGACCTATCGCAGTTGGGCGCGAAACCCATTTTGGTCATTGGCCGCGCGGGAATGGATCTTTACGCCGACCCGCCTGGCACATCGATAGAAGCGGCCGCAAAATTCACCGCAGCACTGGGGGGATCATCGGCCAATATCGCCGCCGCGCTGGTGCGCGCGGGCCAGCGCGCCGCCCTGCTGACGCGCGTATCAGATGATGCCGTGGGGCGGTTTTGTTTGGCGCAACTGGATGCTTACGGCATTGACCGCGCCCATGTTTCCCTTGCGGGCGGCGAGGCGCGCAATTCGCTGGCCGTGGTCGAAACGCGGCTGGAAAACTGCCAATCGGTGATCTACCGCAACCATGCTGCCGACTTTGAAATGACGGTGCAAGATGTGCAGGCGGTGGATTTTTCCCGCTTTGGCGCAGTGATTACCACGGGAACGGTTCTGGCAGTGGAACCTTCGCGCAGCGCCTGCTTTCGTGCCTTTGATCTGGCCCGCGCGGCGGGCGTTCCGCTGATATTTGATGTGGATTATCGCCCCTATTCTTGGGCTTCTGCGGCGGATGCGCAGCAGGCCTATTCGCGCGCCGCTGCCCTGTGCGATGTGATCGTGGGCAATGATGTGGAATTTGGTTTTATGGCGGGGCGCATCGAGGATGGGCCAGATGCAGCGCGCAGCCTTATTGGCGCAGGAGCGCAGATTGTGGTGTATAAAATGGGCGAAAAAGGCGCGATCACCTTTACTGCCCAAGGCGCGCTGCATACGGGGGTTTATCCCACTCACGCCCTGAAACCCACTGGCGCGGGGGATGCGTTTTTGGGCAACTTCATCGCCAGCCTTACGCGCGGCGATGATGTGCAGGCGGCAGTGCTGCGCGGATCAGCCGCCGCCGCCATGGTCGTTGCCCGCGTTGCCTGCGCCCCCGCCATGCCCACCCCTGCCGAACTGGATGCCTTTCTGGCACAGCATCCCGCCCCGATCTTTGCCTGAAAGGACAGCCCTTGCACATCGCCCCGCATGACAACCAAAACCGCCCCATCGTGGATGTAGATCACCCGCTTATGCCGTATGTTTATTTCAACATCATCCGCCTAGGCGCGGGGCAGACGTTTGATTATCGCACGCGCGGCTATGAAACCTGCGTTGTCCCCGCCACGGGCACAGTCTCGGTCGAAGTGGCGGGCGAGACTTTTACCGACATCGGCCAGCGCGGGGTGGATGTCTGGGATGGCGAGCCTGAGGGCGTTTATGTGCCCCAAGATACAGGCGCGCGCATCACCGCCCTGACCGAAACCGAGGTCTTTGTTGCAGGCGCGCAATATGGCGAAACACTGCGCCCCTTTGCCGTGCGCGCCGCCGATATTGACCGCGTGCAGTATGGATCGGACGATACCAAAACCCACCGCAAGATAAAGCATATCCTTGGCGCGGCCTATCACGACCGCGTGGGTCGCCTGCTTGTGTCGGAATTGTTCACCGTGGGCGCGGGCGGTTGGTCTGGCTTTCCCAGCCACAAACACGACACCGACCGCCTGCCAGATGAAACCCGCCACGACGAATGCTATAACTTTCGCTTTCGCCCCGATTACGGGTCGGGCCTGCAAATGTTGCAGCGCGTGGATAATGAGGTGGGCGATGCCTATCATATCATGAACCGATCCACCGTGTTGATTGATAAGGGGTATCATCCCTGCTGCGTGCTGCCGGGGTATGAGATGTATTATTTCACCATTCTGGGCGGGCAAAGCCAGCGCAGCCTAAAGCAGTATTTCCAGCCCACCCATGCGGCCCAGCTGCATACTATTCCGGGCATTATGGACATGGTGGCCAAGTTCAAATGACGCTGGCAACCCTTACGCAAGTTTTGGGGCCAGCGCAGCGCGGCGGTTATGCCGTGCCGGGGGTGGTGTGTTTGGGCTGGGAAGATATGCGCGCCTATGTCGCCGCCGCCGAAGCCGAACGCGCCCCCATCATCTTGCAAGCAGGGCCAGGGTGCCGCGCACATACGCCTTTGCCCATTCTGGCGCGGATGCTGCGCCATTTGGCAGAAGGGGCCAGCGTGCCTGTGGCCGTGCATTTAGACCACGGCTATACGCTGGAAGATTGCCGCGCCGCACTGGGCGAAGGGTTTACATCCGTGATGGTGGATGGATCAAAACTGCCCTTGCAAGGCAATATTTACCTGACCGCCGCCACAGTGGAATTGGCCCATCGGGCGGGCGCGTCTTGCGAAGGGGAAATTGGCATTGTCGGCTATGCGGGCGGGGCAGCATCGGCGGGAACGGACCCAACCGAGGCTGCGCTGTTTGCGCGGCAGACGGGGGTGGATGCCATGGCGGTATCTGTGGGCAACGTGCATTTGCAGCAAAGCGCGGGCGAGGGGCTGGATTTGCTGCGCTTGAATGCGATCCGCGCGCAAACTGATGTTCCCTTGGTCATCCATGGCGGGTCTGGCGTGCCTGCCGCACAGCGCGCGCAGCTTGCGGCCAGCGGCAGGGTTGCCAAGTTCAACATCGGCACCGAACTGCGCATGGCCTTTGGTGCGGCCCTGCGCGAAAGCCTTGCGCGCGACCCTGCGGAGTTTGACCGCATTAAGCTGCTGTCGCAAACCGAAGGCCCCGTTATGGCCGCCACTGTCGCCATTCTGCGCAACTTAGGCGCATCAGGGCGGGCGGACTAAACTGCCCTAAACCCCCGCCAAAGCGCGGTCTAAATGGGTATATCCCCCATCGGGAAACAGCCATTGCCCCGTGGTATGGCTGGCGCGGGGTGACAGTAAAAACACCACCGTATCGGCAATTTCGCGCGGTGTGGTCATGCGCTGTCCAAGGGGGATATTTTTCGTGATGTCGGCCAATTTCGCGGCAGGGTCGGGAAAGGTTGCCAGCCAATTGGCGTAAAGGGGCGTCATCACTTCGGCGGGGATCACGGCGTTCACGCGCACGCCATCCGCCAAAAACGCCGCCGCCCATTCGCGGGTGAGGCCCAGTTGCGCGGCTTTGGCCGCGACATAGGCCGAGGTGCCCCCCTGCCCCGTCAGCGCGGTCTTGGATGCGATATTCACAATCGCGCCCTTTGCCGCGCGCAGATCATCCGCCAGCAGATGCACCATCGTGTAGTAATGAACCAGGTTGCGGTCTAAGCTTGCGCGAAAGGCATCGGGGCCAGCGTCCAGACCCACGCCGTCATTCGCGCCAGCATTGTTGACCAGCCCATCAATGCGGCCAAATTCTGCACGCGCCGCCGCCACCGCCGCGCGGCATAGGTCATCATCGGCCAAATCGGCCAGAATGACGTGCGAGCGTGCCAGCCCAGCCAACCAGCCTGCATCGGGCGCGCGGCGGGTGATGATGACCGGGGTTGCCCCCTCCTCCGCCAACACTTCGGAAATGGCCGCGCCAATGCCCGAACCGCCCCCTGTGACAATGATAACTTTACCCGCCAGCCCCAGATCCATCGCGCGCTATCCTTTGAACCGATAGGTTTCTATCGAGGCAGGTTTCATCTCAATCGAAAACCCCGCCATTGTGGGCGGCATATAGGCTGCGTTCTTAATCACGCAGGGGTCGATGAAATGTTCGTGCAGATGGTCGACAAATTCAATCACCCGCCCCTCGCGCGTGCCAGCTATGCACAGATAATCGATCATCGACATGTGCTGCACATATTCGCACAGGCCAACCCCACCCGCATGGGGGCAGACCTTTAGGTTATACTTGGCGGCCATCAGCATCACGGCCAGAACCTCGTTCAGGCCGCCCAAACGGCAGGCATCGATTTGCACCACGTCAATCGCGCCTTCCATGATGAACTGCTTGAACATAATGCGGTTTTGGCACATCTCGCCCGTGGCAACCTGCACAGGGGCCACGTTTTCGCGAATTTTCCTATGGCCAGCCACATCATCGGGGCTGGTGGGTTCTTCGATAAACCACGGCTTGATAAAGGCCAGTTTGTTGACCCAAGCTATCGCCTCGTCCACCTCCCATACCTGATTGGCGTCAATCATCAGGTTGACATCGGGGCCAACCTCGTCGCGCGCAATCGTCAGGCGGCGCAGGTCATCGTCCAGATCGCGGCCGACCTTCATCTTGATATGGCGAAAGCCTGCATCCACCGCCTCGCGGCACAGGCGGCGCAACTTGTCATCATCATAGCCCAGCCAACCTGCCGAGGTGGTATAGCACGGATAGCCTTCGGTCAGCAAAATCTTGCGGCGGTCTTCTTTGGTTTTGGCCTGCGCGGTCAGAAATTCCAGCGCCCACTGCGGCGTGATGCAATCGGTGATATAGCGAAAATCGATGCAGCGCACCAATTCTTCGGGCGGCATATCGGCGACCAATTGCCAAACGGGCTTGCCCTGCATTTTGGCCCACAAATCCCAAACGGCGTTCACAATCGCGCCTGTAGCCAAATGGATCGCGCCCTTATCAGGCCCAATCCAGCGCAATTGCGAATCCGAGGTGATAAAGCGCCAGAACCGCCCCATATCGGCGGCGACCCAGTCCATATCCAGCCCTTTGACCAGATTGCCCAGCGCCTCGATTGCCGTGATGCAAATCTCGTTCCCGCGCCCAATGGTAAAGGTCAGGCCGTGCCCCTCATGCGGGCCATCTGTTTCCAAGATGACATAGGCAGCGGAATAGTCAGGATCGGGGTTCATCGCATCCGATCCGTCCAAATGCTGCGAGGTGGGAAAGCGCACGTCAGCCGTGCGCAGGCCTGTTATCTTAGTCATGAACGCACTACTTTTTGCGTTTGCGTGCCAAGCCCTGCAATGCCCAGCCGCATCACCTCGCCGCCTTTCAAATAGACGGGCGGCTTTTGGCCAAGGCCCACGCCAGGCGGGGTACCTGTGGAAATCACATCGCCCGCCTCAAGTGACATGAATTGCGACAGGTAAAAAATCAGATGCGCCACGCCGAAAATCATCGTCGAGGTGCTGCCGTTTTGATAGCGGTGGCCATCCACCTCTAGCCACATATGCAGGTTTGCAATATCGCCCACCTCGTCGGGGGTGACCAGCCACGGGCCAGTGGGGCCAAAGGTATCGCAGCCCTTGCCCTTATCCCACGTGCCGCCGCGTTCGGTTTGATATTCGCGTTCAGACACATCGTTGATCACGCAATAGCCTGCCACGTGATCCAGCGCGCGCGCCTGATCAATATATTTGCCGCCCGTGCCAATGACCACGCCCAGCTCTACCTCCCAGTCGGTTTTCACCGATCCGCGCGGGATCTCGACAGTGTCATCAGGGCCGCACATGGCGGTGATCCATTTGTTGAAAATGATGGGTTCCGCAGGAATCGCCGCGCCCGTTTCTGCCGCATGGTCGGCATAGTTCAGACCAATGCAAATAAACTTGCGCGTGCCGCCCACGCAGGGGCCAAGGCGGATGTCTTGCTGCGGTGTGCCCGCAACCACGGGCAGGCTTTCGATATTCAGCGCCGCAATGGCCGCCAGCCCTGAGGGCGAAAGTGCCGCACCGCCAATATCGGCCACATGGCCCGACAAATCGCGGATCTGCCCCGCGCTGTCCAAAATTCCAGGTTTTTCTTGGCCTTTGGCCCCGTAGCGCAGCAGTTTCATCGTTTATTCCATCAAAGATAAAGGAGTGGAGGGGCCAATGCGGCCCCTCCGAGTTTTGGTTTAGTCGTACAAAACCGCCGCGATTTCAGGGGCATCAATGTTGGTTGCATCATACCAGTAGAAACCAGTGTCGATGTTCTTTTCAACAGCTTCGCCCTTGGCAGCTGCAACGGCAGCCTTGACAGTTTCATAGCCGATGCCGACAGGGTTTTGCGTGATAGCGCCCGCCATCAGACCCGACTTGATCGCGTCTTTCTGTGCCTTACCGCTGTCAAAGCCGATGATCACAATTTTACCGCCAGCTTCTTGCACGCCATTGACCATGCCAATCGCTCCGCCTTCGTTGGTGGCGAACATGCCCTTCAGATCAGGGTTTGCTGCAAGCAAAGTTTTTGCGATTTCAGCCGACTTCAGCTGATCGCCGCCGCCCACTTCCACGGCGACAATTTCGATGCCAGGGTGGTTGGCTTTGATTTCGTTGACGAAACCTTCGGTACGATCAATCCCAGTGCGCGATGTTTGGTCATGCGCGATCACCGCCACTTTGCCCGCATCGCCGATCAACTCGGCCATTTTGCTTGCAGCCAATGCCGATGCCGCCACGTTCGATGTGGACGCGGTCGACACAGGAATGTCGCTGTCTACGCCAGAGTCAAAGGCAACCACAGGGATGCCTGCATCTTTGGCCTGTTGCAGCAATGGAATGGCCGCTTGGCTATCCAGCGCGGCAAAGCCAATCGCGGCAGGGTTTTTCGACAGGGCGGTGGTCAGCATTTCAATTTGCTTATCCACCTGCGCTTCGGTTTCTGGGCCTTCAAAGGTGACTTCAACGCCAAATTCTGCGGCGGCTTTGTCAGCGCCCAGTTTTACCGCTTGCCAGAACTGGTGTTGAAACCCTTTCGAGACCAGCGGGATGTACAGTTTATCTTCGGCAGCAGCGCTGGTTGCCAGCATGGCAAAGGCAGCGGTTGCCCCCAAAAGTGTGCGACGTGTGAACATGATTTCCTCCTAAAGTTCACGGTTTGGTATTTTTGATCCCAAGGCGTTGGCCGCCTTTGTCATTTTTTGCGCAGGCTATCGGCGTAGACTGCGCCGATGATAATCGCGCCCGTGGCGACGATTTGCCATTCTGGGGCCACGGACAAAATCCGCAGCCCATTTGTCATAACCGACATGATCAGCGCGCCAATCAGCGTGCCCAAAATCGTGCCGCGCCCACCTGCAAGCGAGGTGCCGCCAATCACTACAGCGGCAATCGCCTCTAGCTCATATCCCTGCCCCAGTGCGGGCTGGGCCGAATTTAGGCGCGCGGCCAGCACCACGCCCGCAATGCCCGTGACCGCCCCCGCCAGCGCGTAAATCGCCATTTTCCATGCGTCTACATTCACGCCAGACAGGCGCGCGGCCTCCTCGTTCGACCCCAGCGCATAGGTATAGCGGCCCAGCACTGTGCGGTTCAGAATATAGGCCACGCCAGCCGCGACGATGAACAGTATAAGCACCCCATTGGGCACGGGAAAGGCTGGCAGCAACGCGCCAATGACCGACCCCTGCGCAATGCTGGTAAAGCCAGGGCTATCGTTGAAATAAATCGGCTTGGTGCCCGTCAAAATCAGCGATAGGCCTTTTAGCACCAACATCATGCCCAACGTGGCAATAAAGGGCGGAATGCGCATTTTGGTGATAAACGCGCCCGAGGCTAGCCCCGTTAGCGCGCCCATTACAATCGCGCCAATCACCCCCACAGCAATGGGCAGACCCAGCCATGTCAGCAACATGCCCGCCGTCACGGCGGTAAAGGTCATCGCCGTGCCAACCGACAAATCGATCCCGCCCGTAATAATCACAATCGTCGCCGAAACTGCCAGCAGCCCAATCACCGATGTGGCCTGCAAGATGTTCATCATATTGGTGACGGTGCGAAAGTTTTCCGACAGCAGCGAAAAGGCCACGATCAGCGCGATCAGCGAGGCAAAGGCCAGCAGCTTTTGCCCTGCGCCACTTAGGTCTTTGGATTTTGGTTTTTCAGCGGCAACTTGGCTGCTCATGCGGCGGCTCCTGCGGTTGTCTCGCGCTGGGTGGCCAGCGCCATAATCTGTTCCTGCGCGGCCTGCGCAGGCAAAATACCTGTCAGCCGCCCCTCGCACATAACGGCGATGCGGTGCGATAGGCGCAGCACTTCGGGCAATTCGCTGGAAATCACGATGATGGATTTGCCCATAGCCGCCAGCCCTTGGATTAGGGTGTAAATCTCGGCCTTGGCGCCCACGTCGATGCCGCGCGTGGGCTCATCGAAAATCAAGATATCGCAGTCGCGCAGCAGCCATTTGGCAATGACAACCTTTTGTTGATTGCCGCCCGACAAAAGGCGCACCTCTTGCGCGTCAGACGGGGTGCGGATGGCAAGTTGTGCGATATAATCTTGCGCCACACGGCCCAAGGCGGCCTCGTCAATGCGGCCAAAACTGTCAGAAAACCGCGCCAACGCAGTTAGGCCAATATTGGCGCGCACATCCATGCCCAGCGCCAGCCCCAGATGCTTGCGATCTTCGGACAGATACCCAATGCCAAGGCGCACCGCATCGGCGGGGCTGGCGATTGCGGCAGGTTTTCCCGCCACCGAAATGCTGCCGCCATCGGCGCGATCTGCCCCAAAGATCAGCCGCGCAAGTTCCGTCCGCCCTGCCCCCATCAGCCCCGCAAAGCCCAAAATTTCGCCCCGCTGAAGGTCAAACGACACATCCCGCACCGCGCGCCCGCGTGATAAGTTCCGAACCTCTAGCGCCTTGGGAGCCCCCGCGAGGTTCGGGACAATGGGGGGCGCATCGGAAATCTCGCGCCCAACCATCATGGAAATAATCTTTTCAATGGGGGTATCGGCAGCCGCAACAGTGCCCACCAGCGCCCCATCGCGCATCACCGTGACGCGGTCGGAAATCTGCCTAATCTCATCCATGCGGTGCGAGATATAGACAACGCCCACGCCTTCGCCGCGCAGCCGCGCCACAATGGCGAACAGTTCGGCCACCTCTTTGGCGTTCAGCGCGGCGGTAGGCTCGTCCATAATCAGCGCGCGAGACTGATAAGACAGCGCCTTGGCAATTTCCACCATCTGCGCCTGTGCCACCGACAAATCCGCCACCCTTGCGCGCGGGTCGATTTTGACCTTCATCTGCGCAAAGATGGCTTCGGCAGAGGCGTTCAGCCACGCCTCATCCAGCACGCCAAACAAATTGCGCCGCTCGCGCCCGATGAAGATATTCTGCGCCACAGTCAAATCGCGCATCAGCATCAGTTCTTGGTGGATAATCGCAATGCCAAGGGCCTGCGCCGCGCGCGGCCCGCCGATGGATTGCGCCTTGCCATCGACCAAAATCGTGCCCGCATCGGGCTGATACACGCCTGACAAAATCTTCATCAGGGTCGATTTGCCCGCGCCGTTTTCGCCCATCAGGGCGTGAACCTCGCCCGCGCGCAGGGTGAAATCCACACTGCGCAGCGCCCGCACACCGGGAAAGCTTTTGTCGATAGCTTGCATCTGAATAAGGTCAGGCATCTTTGCCACCAAGCCCGTAAAACGCGGCGGCAGTTTGCCCCATAATCGCCGCGCGGTCTGCGGCGGAAACCCCCACCAGCAGCGCCGCAGTCATATCGGCCCATTCCTGATAACTTGCCGCCAGCGTCAGAACAGGCCAGTCTGACCCCCACATAACGCGGTTGGGGCCAAATAGCTTCAGCACCAAATCCACTACGGGGCGCATTGCAGCCAGCGGGTCTGCATGACCCGAAGGCAGTTCTGTCAGTAAGCCAGACAGTTTGCACATGACCTGCGGCTGATCGGCCAGTGCGGCCATCCCATCCAGCCATTCGTTTGCCAATGCGCCGCCCATCACGGGTTTGGCGCAATGGTCGATCACAATGGGCATGTCTGGCCAGCGCGCCGCAAATTCCGCCATTGGGGCCAAATGGCGGGTTTGCACCAGCGCGTCAAAGCGCAGGCCATGTGCGATCATCGCTGCAATCGCGCTGTCTTTGGGCGCGGTCAAAATCCAACGGCTGTCTGCAATATCTTGCAGCATCGGGCGCAACCCGCGCAAGCGTGGGTTTTGCGCAAGGCGGGCAATGTCTTGGGCAGCACCATCGCTGGACAAATCCACCCAGCCCACCACGCCCACAATGTGCGGGTTCTGCGCAGCCAATTCCAGCAGGTATTCCGTTTCTGCCACACTGTCAGCCGCCTGCACCGCGACCACGCGCGCGTTGCCATTCAGCGCCGCCAAATCTGCAGGGGCAAACACGCGCCGCAGCGGGTCAAGGCTGTCAGGCCCCGACATCAGCCAGCCATAATCGCCGCGCGCGGGGTTCCAAAAATGGCAATGCGCGTCGATCATATGCATCTAAATCGTGACCCCACCATCGACCAAACAGGCCTGCCCTGATACGAATTTGCTTTCATCCGACAAAAGGAAAACAACCATCGGCGTGATGTCTTCGGTCTGCGCCAGCCGCCCCATGGGTTGGCGCGCGATAAAATCTTTCTCGGCCTGAACGGGGTCGGCGCTGGCGGCAATGCGCCCGCGCAGGCTGGGCGTATCCACGGTGCCAGGGCACAACGCATTGGCGCGCAGGCCCGTTTTCACATAATCGGCCGCAATCGCCTTGGTCAGCCCGATGACCGCCGCCTTGGTCGCACCATAGGCCGCGCGGTTTGGAAACCCTTTGATCGACGATGCCATTGACGCCATATTTAGCAGCGATGCAGTTCCCGTCTTGCCCGATTGGCGCAGCATTCCTGGCAGAAAGGCACGGCACATATGCAGCATCGATTTGACATTCAGATCAAAGGAAAAATCCCAATCGTGATCCGTCACATCCAAAATCGTGCCGTTTGCCACATAGCCTGCGCAATTAAACAGCCCGTCCAAATCGGGCATCTTGGCGGCCAGCGCGGCAATATCGGCCG
>CAXNEP010000026.1:0-12523 GCA_964200865.1 Cypionkella sp.
AGCACAGCCTCTGGCCCAAGATGCTGGGATAGACCTGGCAATAAGCGTTCTTCCAGCACTTTTAGCATTTTGGCCTTGTAAACCTCGGCCTCGGTTGCCCAATTTGTTGTGCCGATGCCCAAATGCGGCACGGGGGATAGGACATAGAACGTATCGTCCCCCGCTGGGGCGACGGATGGGTCGGTTACGGACGGGCGGTGAACATACAGGCTCATATCCTCGGCAAGCTTGCCGCGCTGGAAAATGTCTTTGATGTGATCGCGGTAGCGGGGGCCGACCACGATGGTGTGATGCCCAACATCGCGCCATTTCAGCGCGGTGCCCTTGGTTCCGAAATACCACACGAACAGGCTCATTGACCAACGGCGGGATGCGGTTTTTGCGGGTGTCCAGCGCTTGCGGGGCGTATTGCGCAGCAAGTGGTCATAGGTGTGCCCCGCATCGGCGTTGGAAACGACAATATCAGCCGCCAGCCTTTGCCCATCTGCCAGTTGCACGCCAACAGCGCGGCCATTTTCCACCAAAATCTGGTCAATATCGGCGTTAAATTGTAGGGTTCCGCCCTGCGACAGGATCACCTTTGCCATGGCCGCAGCAATCGCGGCCACCCCGCCCATGGCATAATGCACACCAAATTCTTTTTCCAAATGGCTGACTAGAATATACATAGATGTGACGTGAAACGGATCGCCGCCAATAAACAGCGGATGGAAGGATAGGGCAAAGCGCAGCCGTTCGTCCCGCACCCGCGCGGCAGCATGGGCATAGACGGAACGATCTGCCCTTAGCTTGGCAAAGGTCGGCAGGACTTTGACAATGTCCATCAGCCGCCCCATGCTGCGGCGGCCCAGATTTTCATAGCCAAACCAATAGTGCGCTTCGGCATCTTTTAGAAACTTGGCATAGCCTTTTACATCGCGCGGCGACAGGCGGGCGACCTCGGCCTGCATGGCGGCGGTTTCGCTGCGGGCGGTGAAATGGCTGCCGTCTTGCCAGCGGATTTGGTAGAAATCTGCCAATGCGCGCAGGTCAACATCGGCGTCAAAATCGCGCCCGCAGATGGCCCATAAATCGCGCAGACCTTGCGGCACGGTGACAATCGTGGGGCCAAGGTCAAAGCGGTAGCCGTCTTTGGAAATAAAACTGCCGCGCCCGCCTGGCATATCCAAACGGTCTATCACCGTGACCTTGTATCCTTTGGCCCCCAGACGCATGGCTGCGGCAAGCCCGCCCATGCCTGCGCCAATTACAATGGCGGTCGAGGGGGAGTCGGGGCTTTGGGGCGCAAGATATGTCATAGCCCCACCCTAAACTGTCTAGTTTAATTGACAATAGAAAAGTTTCGCAGGTTTACACTTCCTTCTTTTGCAGGTTTGTGTAAACCTTGGCTTACAGCCAGCATCTGTGCGGCAGGAGAGTTTTGTGACCGTTACCACCCTTTCGCTGTTTCGATTTGACAGCTTGCCCGCGCGCCTTTGGGTGCTGGGGCAAATGGGGTTTGCGCGCCTGTCTTTGATGCGGATGCGCGAGGTGGGGTTTTGGAAGCTGTGCGGGTCGGGGCGCGGCGAAGGGTTTGATCTGCGCCCGAATTTGGAGGTTTGGGCGATACTGGCCACATGGCCCGATGCGCAAACGGCCTTTGATCGCACAGGTAATGCCCCCGTTTTCAAACGCTGGCAGGCCCATTCGGCGGAAAACTGGACAGTTGTTCTGCAGCCCATTTCGGCGCGGGGGGCGTGGTCTGGTCGTGCGCCTTTTACCCCGCAAGGCGACATACCCGAAGGCGCGCCTATTGCGGCGCTGACTCGCGCTAGCCTGCGCCTGTCAACTGCACTGCGGTTTTGGTCGCGCGTTCCCTCCATTTCCCAAGTGATTGGTGATGACCCCAATGTCATCTTCAAAATCGGCGTGGGCGAAGTGCCGCTTTTGCATCAGGTGACCTTTTCGATCTGGCCCGATACGCAAACCATGGCCAATTTCGCGCGCGGAAACGGCGCGCATGGCCGCGCCATTGCCGCAGTGCGCAGCGAGGGATGGTTTAAGGAAGAGCTTTACGCCCGCTTTGCCGTGCTGGGCGATTTTGGCACTTGGGGCGGCGTGCGCCCCTTGGCCGCCTACCCCCAATTGATAGCCAAACACAGGACAGCCGCATGACAGCCCCCTTCCCCTTTTCCGCCATTGTTGGGCAAGAGGCGATGAAACGCGCCATGGTGCTGACCGCCATTGACCCTGCGATTGGCGGCGTTTTGGTGTTTGGCGACCGTGGTACGGGCAAATCGACCGCGGTACGGGCACTTGCCGCACTGCTGCCGCCCATTGATGTGGTGGAAGGCTGCCCTGTCAATTCGGCGCGCATGGCCGATGTGCCCGATTGGGTGAAAACGGCGACAGGCAAAACCATCACCCGCCCCACCCCCGTGATCGACCTGCCGCTGGGTGCAACCGAAGACCGCGTTGTGGGCGCGCTGGATATTGAACGGGCGCTGACGCGCGGGGAAAAGGCATTCGAGGCAGGGCTGCTGGCCCGCGCCAATCGCGGTTATCTTTATATTGACGAGGTGAACCTGCTGGAAGATCACCTTGTCGATTTGCTGCTGGACGTGGCCCAGTCAGGCGAGAATGTGGTCGAGCGCGAGGGGCTGTCTATTCGCCACCCAGCGCGCTTTGTTCTGGTGGGGTCGGGCAACCCAGAAGAGGGCGATTTGCGCCCACAGCTGTTGGATCGCTTTGGCCTTTCGGTGCAGGTCACAAGCCCGCGCGATGTGCAAACGCGGGTCGAGGTGATGCTGCGCCGCGATGGGTATGAACGCGATAACGCCGCCTTTATGGCCGAATATGGCGCGCAGGATGCGCAGTGGCGCGCAGCAATTTTGACCGCGCGCAGGGCGCTGCCAAAATTGAAAACCCCGCCCGCCGTTCTGCATGATTGCGCCAGCCTGTGCATCGCGCTGGGGTCAGACGGGCTGCGCGGCGAGTTGACCTTGCTGCGCGCGGCGCGGGCCGAGGCTGCCTTTGCGGGGGCGAAAACCGTGACGCGCGCGCATTTGAAATCGGTCGCGGAAATGGCGCTGTCCCACCGCCTGCGCCGCGACCCGTTGGACGAGGCAGGATCGGGCGCGCGCGTGGCGCGCATTTTGGCCGAAACGCTACCATAATGGCCGATGCGCCCCCGCCCCCCCTGTCGGCGCCCCCCCTATCGCCGCTAGAGCGCGCGCGCCTTGCGCTGGATATCTTGGCGCTGGACGGGGCGGGTCTGGGCGGGCTGTGGCTGCGCGCGCGCATTGGGCCTGCGCGCGCTGCCGTGATGGGGCGGCTGGCGGACATTCCCCTGCCTGTCCGCCGCATTCATCCGACCATCGATGACGGCGCGCTGTTTGGCGGCACGGATTTGGCTGCCAGTCTATCTGCTGGCGCGCATCGCAAAACCGCTGGAATTTTGGCGCAGCCTTCAGCGCTGATTTTGACCATGGCCGAAAGGGCAAACGCTGGCCTTGCCGCACGGCTGGCGCTGCATTTGGAAGCTGGCACGTCTTGTTTGATAGCTCTCGACGAAGGGGCCGAGCCGGAAGAGGCCCTCGCCCCCGCTTTGGCCGAAAGGCTGGGGTTGTTTCTGGATCTGTCAGATTTTGCGCTGGAGGATGCCGAGGCGTTGGAAGGCGCAACAGACCTATCCCCTGCCCGCGCGCGCTTTGCCCACTTGCGCGCGGCAGGTCTGCCTGCACCCCTGCAAAGGGCGCTGGTCGAGGCCGCGATGTCGCTTGGCATAGACAGCCTACGCGCACCGACGATGGCGATGCGCGCGGCCCTTGCCATTGCCGCCCTGCGCGGGTTGGACGGGGTTGACGAGGCCAGCCTGCGCGATGCAGCCGCCCTTATCTTTGCCCACCGCGCGACAGTTTTTCCAGATGTGCCGCAAGATGAGGCCCCGCCGCCCGATGCGCCGCACCCCAGTGACGCGCCAAATGATTCACCTCAAGATGCACCATCAGACGCGCCCCAAGACATGGCCGATATTCCGCAAGATCTGGTGCTAGAGGCCGTGCGCGCCGCCCTGCCTGCCGATGTTCTGGCCCGCCTTGCCGCAGGGCGCGCTGCGCGCAGCATGAAGGGCGGTGCTGGCACGGGGGCGAAGATTAAAGGCAACCATCGCGGCCGCCCCCTGCCCGCGCGCGCAGGGCGTATGGGGCAGGGCAAGCGGGTGGATATTTTGGCGACCTTGCGCGCAGCGGCCCCGATGCAGGGCATACGCGGGGCGGGGTTGGTTGCGGATGATACGCCGACAAGGCTGGCAATCCGCCCCAGCGATTTACGCATCAAACGCTATCAACATTCGTCCGACCGCGTGCTGATTTTCACGGTCGATGCATCGGGATCATCTGCCTTTGCCCGCCTTGCCGAGGCGAAGGGCGCGGTCGAATTGCTGCTGGCGCAATCTTATGCGCGGCGCGATCACGTCGCGCTTTTGGCTTTTCGCGGGCAGGGATGCGAGGTGGTTTTGCCGCCCACACGCTCGCTTACCGCCACCAAACGCCGCCTTGCGGGGTTGGCCGGTGGGGGCGGCACGCCGCTGGCGGCGGGGCTGCGCATGGGGCTGGATGTGGCACTGCAAGCCCGCGCGCGCGGCATGACGCCGACACTGGCGCTGCTGACCGATGGGCGCGGCAACATCGCGCTGGATGGCAGCGCAAACCGCATCTTGGCAGATGAAGACGCCCAACGTCTTGCCCGTGTTTTTGCAGCCACTGGCATTCCCGCGCTGGTGATTGACATTGCAACGCGCCCGCAGCCCAGACTTGCGGGGTTGGCGCGGGGCATGGGGGCGACATACTTGCCCCTGCCCCGCGCGGATGCACAGCGGTTGACCAAAGTGTTGCAGGCAGGGATGGGGGCATGAAGACGCGCCCCGATCTGCCCGCCGATTTGCCCCCAGATTGGCCGCACCGCGACGCATCGCGCACAATTGCAGCCGTGCATCAACACTGGCATGTGCAGGAGATGGGGCCAAAAGGCGACATTGCGCCAACCCTACTGCTGATCCACGGCGCTGGCGGATCGCTGCATTCTTGGGCCGATTTGGCCCCAAAGCTGGCCCAGCAATACCGCGTGATTGCGCTGGATGTGGCGGGCCACGGGTTCAGCCAAAAGGGGCGGATGGCGCGGGCGGGGTTGGAGGATATCGCGTCCGACATAACAGCCCTTGCCGAAAATCAGGGCTGGCAAGTGCGCGCAGTTATTGGACATTCGGCAGGGGCTGCCATAGCCCTGCGGCTGGCCGAACTGATGCCCCTGCGCGCCGTGGTGGGGCTGAATGCGGCGCTGTCACAGTTTGAAGGCATGGCAGGATGGCTGTTTCCCGCCATGGCCAAAACCCTAAGCCTTTTGCCCTTTGCACCGCAATTTGGGGCAAAGATGCTGGGCACGCCTGCGCAGATTGACCGTTTGTTGACGCAAACAGGCGCGCAGATTGGCGCGGCGGGGCGCGCGCAGTACTTAACCCTAGCGCGCCGCCCCGCCCATATTGGGGCCACGCTGGACATGATGGCCGCATGGGATTTGCGCCCGCTGTTGGCGCGTCTTTCGCATATCACGGTGCCCGTTTTGCTGCTGACAGGCGCGCACGATGGGGCCGTGCCGCCGCGCGTCAGCGTGGATGCCGCGCGCGCCCTGCCCCATGCCACGGCGCACATTTTGCAAGGCTACGGCCACCTTCTGCCAGAAGAGGCCGCAGAGGTGATCGCGCCCCTGATCTTAAAGTTCTTGAATACGTCCGCGATCTGAATTCGAGAACCCAGCAAAAGTGGCACTTCCGTGCGATGTGCAAGCAATACCCGCCAAAAGGGTTTTTAGCTCTAAACAGGATCCTGCACATAAAGTTGTGCATAAGCATCCGATGGTGGGATCACTTTGATCACGTCAATCAGAACGCCGTTCGGATCAGAGGTAATGAAATGTCTTTGGCCAAAGTCTTCGTCCCGAAGCGAAAGATGCACGGGAAGGCCAGCCTGCACAAGTCGTGCGTGGACAGCGTCCACATCCTCAACCTCAAAGTTTAGGAGCATTCCAGTTGCGCGCCCGCGGCCGATTGCGGGGATCGTTTCATGCTGGCCATTCAGAATCGCCAGATTGATTGTGTCATTCTGGGCCATCTGTAGATGCACGTACCAATCGGCTTCAAAAAGCGGAACAAAGCCGAAATGTAACGCATAAAACGCCGCCGTGCGCGGGACATCGTCCACCATCAACACGGGATAAAAGCTAGTCATTTTCATGTTGCACCTCTTGCTAATTTACATACAGTTTGCCTGTATCTGATCTTCAATAACAAACAGGCAGACTGCATGTCAATAGAAAGACGCTCTAACGATGAACGATCGCGGGTAACACGCCTTGCGCTGATCAACGCAGCACGGGTGCTGTTTGTCGATTTGGGATATAATGGCAGCAGCACGCCCATCATCGTTCAGCAGGCAAAAACCACACGCGGGGCGCTTTACCACCACTTCCCAGATAAAAAGGCGATCTTTAGGGCGGTTCTGGAACGCGAGGCGCAAGAGGTTGCGCAGGCCATCGTCGAGGCGGAAAGTTCCGCTGGCCCGCTGAATGCGTTGGAACGCCTGCTTTTGGGCGCGGAAAGCTATCTTAAGGCGATGCAAGTTCACGGGCGCACACGTCTGCTATTGGTAGATGGGCCCGCCATTCTGGGCGCGGAGGTTCTTGCGGAAATCGAGGGGCCTTATGCGCGCTACAGTCTTCAGCGGGGGCTAGAGGATTTAACCAAAGATCATCCCATTCCTGTTGAGGAGCGCGAGGCGCTATCCGAGATGCTGTCGGCGATGTTCGATATGGCCGCCTTGCATGTGGCAGAAGGCGCAGCACAAGCGCCATATCTCGGTGCGATCTCACGTTTGTTGAGTGGGCTCGCAGTCAAAAATGAAGGTTAAACTGTATGTTTTGCAATTCGGGTGCCCAGTATCCTGTTGCAAGGCACGGAAATGCAAGCAGGTTCGCCCAAAGGGCCAGCGCAACGTCTTGCGCTGTTGATCTTGGATTTCCGCAAAAGGTTCTGGCCAAAGCGGCCTAATGCGCGCCTTTTTCGGGCAGGGCCTCGGCCTTGAACAAATGGGCTTTGTCGCCATCAAATCCCACGGCAATGTCGCTGCCCACGGTATAGACCGCATCTTGCGGCAGGGCGGCGATCAGTGATGTTCCATCGGACAGACCAATATCGACCACGGTTTCCGCGCCCAAACGTTCGGTCAGTTCGACCTTACCCTTCATCAGGGCCTTACCGCTTTCAAGGGTGATGTATTGCGGGCGCAGGCCCAAGATTGCCGCCTCGCCTACGGCAAATGGCCCGCGTTTGGCCGATACGCTGACTTTGCCCAAAACGGGGCTGGACACTTCGGCCACATCGCCCTTTACGCCGACAACTTCGACATTCAGAAAATTCATCGATGGCGCGCCCAAAAAGCCCGCGACGAACAGGTTGGCGGGGTTGTGATACAAATCCATCGGCGCGCCGATTTGCATCACTTTACCATCCTTAAGCACGACGATTTTATCGGCCAGCGTCATCGCCTCGACCTGATCGTGCGTGACGTAGATCATCGTCGCGCCAAGCTGTTGGTGCAGTTTGCCAATTTCCATGCGCATATCCATGCGCAAGGCGGCATCAAGGTTCGACAAAGGCTCATCAAACAAGAACACCTGCGGTTTGCGCACAATCGCGCGGCCAATGGCCACGCGCTGACGCTGCCCGCCCGACAGCTGGCTGGGGCGGCGGTCTAGCAGATGTTCCATTTGCAAAATGCGCGCGGCCTCGGCCACTTTAGCGTCTTTCTCGGCCTTACTTGCCCCTGCAATCGTCAGCCCAAAGGCCACGTTTTCGCGCACCGTCATATGCGGGAAAATGGCATAGGATTGGAACACCATCGCCACCCCCCGCTGCGAGGGGGGCAGTTCGTTGACAAGGCTTTCGCCGATGACCAGATCGCCTGCGCTGATATCCTCTAGCCCCGCGATCATGCGCAACAATGTGGATTTGCCGCAGCCCGATGGGCCAACAAACACACAAAACTCGCCGTCTGCAATTTCGATATCAACGCCTTTGATGACATCGACATTGCCATAGCTTTTCTTGATGTTCTTCAGCGAGATTTTGGCCATCGGCAGTCTCCTTTTGATTATTCGGCGGCGCGCGCCATCGGCGCCACGGAAAGCAGACCATCAGGCCCAACCACAATGCGTTCGGGGTTCATCACATAGCCGCCGAATTTGTCTTTCCCGCCATCGGCAAAGCCCAAAATCGCCAGCCCATCAGGCCCATCGACAATGCGCGCGGCATAGCGGATGCACGGCTCTGCCCCGTCCAGGAACGGGCCGGGGGCAATGCGCCAAGGCCCGCGCGGATGATCGGCGATCAGGTAATGGTTTCCTGTTACGGGTTTTTCGGGGTTGGTGCGCTGATATTGCTGCGACCAGTGGATGGATGACGTGCAGAACAGGCAATACCATTGACCCGCCACTTCGAACACCTGCGGCACCTCTAACTGGCCAAAGCCACCTTGGAACACGGGCGGTTGCAGCACCCATGTGTTCAGATCGTCTGACGTGGCAAAACCCACCGCGCCGCCCGAATTGGGCTCGCTGCTGTCAGGCACGCGGGCGGTGAAATACATCATCCAGCCCTTGCCATCGGGGTCTTTCATCACCCAAGGATCGCGCATGGCACGGTCGTGCCAGCGGCCTGTGTGATCGACCTCGTAGCATTCGGAATTGGGGCCTGTCAGATCCAGACATTGCCCATCGCCCACGCGCACCCAATTGTGCAAATCGGTCGATGTGGCATGGCCAATGCGCTGACGCATCATCTTTTCGGCCTTGGTTGTGCCTGTGTAAAACAGATGCCACAGCCCCGCGTCATCGCGCACAACCGACCCAGTCCATGTGGTGCCATCATCCCACGCCGCCCCATTTCGCTGCGGGGTAAAGGTTGTGCCCAGATGCGTCCAGTTCACCAAATCTTTCGATGTGGCGTGCCCTTGGGTTACGTTAAAGTGGCGCAAATCAGGATCGCCTAGCGATGTATCGGCCTGTAGGAAATAGCCGTGATATGTATCGCCATCCTTGGCGTACCAGCTGTCCCAAATCCATTTGCCGTCGATTGCGATAACCATTCGTATTCTCCTTAGCCCTTGACCCCAGTCGATGCGATCGACGCGATAAAGGCTTTTTGCAAGTAAAGGTAAAAGCCAAGCACGGGCAGGGTAATCAGCGACAGATAAGCCATCACCTCGCCCCATGCGATGTTCAGTTGGAAGAAGTATTGCAGGCCCACCATGACGGGGCGGTAGCCCTCTTCTTGGGTGACCATCAGCGGCCAGAGGTATTGGTTATACATGACCAGAAATTTCAAAATCGCCGCCGTGGCCAGAATGGGACCAGACAGAGGCATCACGATACGGCGGTAAATCTGCCACCAGCTGGCACCTTCCACGCGGGCCGCTTCGATCAATTCGCCCGGCAGGTCTTTGAAATACTGCACGAACAAAAAGATGGTCAGGCCATCGGCGATAAACGGAATGATCTGCACATGATAGCTGTTCAGCCAGCCCCAAGTTAAACCCTCTAACCCCAGCCACGGCAGTTTGGATACCATCAGCAGCATCGGAATGGCGATGGTTTCAAACGGCACGATCAGGGTTGCCAGCAGCACCGACAGGATCACGCCGCGCCCTTTCCAGTTGATAAACACAAAGGCAAAGCCAGCCGCCGAACAGATCAGCAAGGACAGCGCCACCGTCACCCCTGTGACCAAAACCGAGTTGAACACGAATAGGCCCACGGGCGCGCGCCGAAACGCTGCGCTATAGTTTTCTAGGCTGATGTCGCCCACGGGTAAAAATGCGCGCAGCGATGAGGCGTCGACCAGCAATTGCTGATCAGGCTTCAGCGACGACATCACCATGAACACCAGCGGAAAGATAAAGATCAGGGCGATCAACGCCAGCACGGTATAGCGCACTGCCAGCCGCAAGCCGTTGTTATCGCTAGAAATCATTGCCATTTAGGTTTTCTCCCGCGTTAGCCAGCGTTGGATCAGCGATATGGACAGAACGATCACAAACAAGATCACCGAAATGGCGGATGCCCCCGAAATATCTTGCTTGCCATAGCCGCGATCAATTGCTTGGAACACGATGGTTTGGGTGCTGTCCAAAGGCCCTCCGTTCGTCATCACATCGATCTGCGCAAACAGGCCAAAGGCTTGCATCGTGATCACGATCAGAATCAGTACGGCAGTATTGCGCAGGCCAGGCCAAGTGATGAAACGGAACACTTGCCATTTGGAAGCGCCTTCAATCGCCGCTGCCTCGTACAGCGTGGGCGAGATGGTTTGCAGACCCGACAGCCAGATCACCATATGAAAGCCCACCGCCTGCCAGATGGACATGGCAATAATTGCTCCCAGCGCCGTATCAGGGTTGCCCAGCCAATCGATGGGCGGGATCAGCCCAAAACTGAGCGCGCCCAAAATGTTGTTCAAAAGCCCTGACGATCCGTCATAAATCAGCTTCCACAGCAGCGAGACGACCACAATCGACACAACAACGGGCATGAAATAAATCGCGCGAAACACATTGATGCCGCGCAGACGTTGGTTGATCAGCAGCGCTAGGCCCAGCGCAAGGCCCGCCTGCAGTGGGGCCACGACCAACACGAATAAAAACGTGTTCATAATCGCAATCATAAACACCACATCGCGCGCCAGAACAAAGGTGCGCGCATCACCGCCAAAGGGTGTGTCAAAGGCGAACCATTCGCGCATCCCGTCCAACTGGGGGTAATCGGGGTTCTTGCGGGTAAAGCTGCGCAGGGCGGGATATTCCACCGCGCCATCTTTCAACACCACCGCGCCCGCATCATCGCGCACGGGGTCTAGGGTTAGCATCGACAGCCCCAAAAGCTGGCTATAATTGGCAAGCCCTGTAAATTCGGTTGGGTTGGGCGAGACAAGGCGTTGATTTGTAAACGAAAGAGCAATGGCAAAGAAAAAGGGAAAGATCACAAAGGCCGCAATCAGCGTGACCGCTGGCCCCGCCATCAGCCAGCCCGTGCCGTTTGATCTGGTGAATTTCGATGCCATGCGCGCGCCCCTTTTCATTTGGTTCCGCACGCACAGCAGGCAAGTAGGCCCACTGTGCGCTGGGAGGATGGGCGCGCGGTAACCCGCGCGCCCGACAGTACCTTAGTGACCGTAGCCGCTGTTCTTTTCGATGTCGGCGTTGATTTCATCAACAGCAGCATCCAGCGTTGCAGCAACGTCTGCGCCTTGGGCGATGTCAGCCAGTGCTTTTTCAAACACTTTGGCCTGCACCACGTAACCAGGGGTTACAGGGCGCACCATGCCGAATTTGGACGAATAGGTTACAAAGTCAGCCAATGGGCCGCCAGCTTTGTAGTTATCAACCATTTCAGCAGCGGTTGGCGTTGCTGGGATCAGGCCAATGCCGTTCGAGAAGGCGGCCAGATACTTGTCATCCAAAGCGAACTCGATAAACGCAGCAGCGCCTTCTGGGAACTTCGAGGTGGCCGAAACGCCGAACTGCCAGCTTGCTGCACCGATTTTTGGCCCATTGCCCAAATCTGGTGGGGGCAGGAACACGGTGTCAGGATGCGCCGACAGTGCGCCAAGTGCCGCCCAGTTGCCGTTCCACGAGAAGGCATATTTGCCCGAGGCAAAGCCCGAATCGCGGTCAGCGCCGTCTTGGGTTGCTTGGGCATAACCGCCCGTGAACAGACCTTGCCACCATGCGCCGAATTCCTGCGCAGCTTCGCCGTTCAGCGCGCCTTCAGCGGTTTTATAGGTGCTGCGATCCACGATGTCGCCACCGAACGATTGCATCAAGGGCGAGAAGGCATAGGGATACCATTCACCCGTCCAAGCGGTGCCCAGATCCAGCGCGAATTCATACTTGCCCGAAGCTTTTGCTGCATCCAGCGCTGCCATGAATTCGTCTTTGGTCCAAGGCGCGTCAACCGTTGGTTTGCGCAGGCCAAGCTCGTCCAAGATCGATTGACGGGTGGTCAGCGCGATAGCGGCGTCCCACAGGCCGATCGAGTACAGCTGGCCATTCCAGATACCCTTGGTGCCTGGCAAGAAATTGGCGATTTTGCTTTCGTCAATTTTCAGCGGCTGCATATAGCCAGCCCATGCCCAGTTTGGCATGTTCGGGCCGTCAACGTCCAGAATGTCGGGCAGATTGCCTGCCAGCGCGCCAGCCACAACCGAGTCGTTATAGGCGGCTTGTGGGAAAGTTTGCAGTTCAACCTTCCAGTCGGCCTGTGCTGCGTTAAAGTCCGCAATCACTTCGTTAATCAGCTTTAGTTCAACTTCGTTACCCGCGCCGTGATACCACATCGACAGCGTTTCGGTGGCATTTGCGGCAGATGCCCATGCCAGAATGGCGGCGCTGGCCACCAGTTTGCTAAACTTCATCGGTCTTCCTCCCGTTGGGTTTCA
>CAXNEP010000027.1:0-12489 GCA_964200865.1 Cypionkella sp.
AGCGAAAGCTGGCCCCTTTAGACGTTCGTCGATCCTATTTCGACCCCACACGCCCCAAATGAAAGGGAAGATTGGTGGAGTCGCCGGGTACCGCCCCCGGGTCCGAGCCGTGTATTACGGGTGCGTTTATCGCCATAGTTTGGGTTACCCCAAGCATGATCAACATAGGCGCGCGGGCGTGCCTGCGCAAGGCATCGGCAAAAGAAAACGCGCCCAAAGTCTCCTTTGGGCGCGTTTGGGTTGGTTTTGCGATTAGAAACCCGATTTGATCAGTTCAAATTCGGCCGTCAGTTTTTCGCGGAAGGCAGGGTCCAGCGGAACCTGTGCCAGCATTTTGCCCTCAACCGGGTCAACATCGGCGGCTTTCATCTGTTCCAAGGTGATTTCAGCCATCGCGGCGTCGTTGGAATGGGCATAGCCAAAGTTTTCCAAAAGGCCCTTGGCGCTGGGGTGGGCCAGCCATGCGTTGATGAAATCATAGGCCTTATCTTCGGAACCGGGTGCGTCTTTGAAATTGACATAGCCGCAGAACCAGTTGCTTGCGCCCTCGGTTGGGGTGCGGTTGAACGCCACGGGCACGCCTTCATTGCGCATGGCGGTCACGCCGTCATTCCACGACCACGACACCACCACTTCGCCCGTTTTCATCAACTGGGCGTTTTCGGCGGGGTCTGCCCAATAGGTGCGCACATTGGCGTGGGCTTGGCGCAGCCATGCGGCGGCGGCGGCAAACTGCTCATCCGTCACTTGGGTCCAATCGGTCACCCCTGTGGCCAGAAATGCCAGCGCCCAGCTGTCGTCAACCGTGTCGGGCAGCGAGGTGCGGCCAGCAAAGGCAGGGTCGATGAACACGTTCAGCGAGGCGACTTGTTCTGGTGTGACTTCTTCGGTGTTATAGGCAATGGCGGTATAGGCGTAGTCGGTGGGAATGTACCAAACGCCGTCAGCGTCTTTAATATCGGGGCTTTCCAAGAAGCGCGGCGCGATATTGGCAAATTCTGGAATGCGGCTGGTATCCCATGGCTCGATCAGGCCCTTATCGCGGTATTTGCGCACCATTTGGCTGCAAGGGTGGGCGACATCGGCCTTAAAGCCAGTGGAAACCTTGGTAAACGCCTCTTCCTCATCGCCATAGAAGGCATAGGTGGGCATTTGGCCGTGTTTGGCGACGTAATCTTCGATCAAGGCTTGCACTTCAAACCCTGCCCAATCGAACACAATCAGGTCTGCGTCGGCAGCGTTGGCGATGCTTGCTGTGCTGAGCGCAAGGGCAGACACGGCGATATAGAGACTTTTCTTCATTGAGGGCTCCCTGTCAGTGAATTTAGGTCGGTGAATTATTGAACGTGAATTATGGCGTGGATGTAGGGTGCGGGTCTGCTCCCTGCAAGGTCTGCCGCACAATTGAAACAGAATGGATAGGATGCAAGCGATAATCGCGGGCGGCTGCCTAAATTTTCAGCAAACCCCACTTCACGATTGCTCTGGGCGGGCAGGGCTGTTTCTTTGGGGCACAGGGAATCAGGGGGATAAGATGCGCGATTTGGATATGGAATTTGTGCGGGGGCAGTTTGCGGCCTTTGATGGCGGCAGCACGCGCGATTATGCGTTTTTTGAAAATGCGGGCGGGTCTTACCCTGCGCGGGCGGTCACTGACCGTTTGCACCGCTTTTATACCACGCGCAAAGTGCAGCCCTATGCGGCCTATCCCGCGTCCAAAGCGGGGGGCGAGGAGATGGACGAGGCGCGCACCCGTCTGGCCGCGCTGATGAATATGGCCCCTGAAGAGCTGTCTTTTGGCCCATCGACCAGCGCCAATACCTATGTTTTGGCCAATGCGGTGCGGATGTGGTTGCGCGGGCAAAATGCGGCGATTGTGGTGACAAATCAAGATCATGAGGCCAATTCGGGCGCATGGCGCAGGTTGGCGGATGAAGGGATTGAGGTGCGCGAGTGGCAGATCGATCCGCAAACGGGGCAGCTAGACCTGAATGATTTGCGCGCGCTGCTGGCCGATGGTCGGGCCCGATTGGTGGCCTTTCCCCATTGCAGCAATGTGATTGCGCAGATCAACGATGTGGCGGAAATTGCGGCGCTGGCGCGGGGGCATGGCGCGCGCACGGTTGTGGACGGCGTGGCCTTTGCCCCGCATGGCCTGCCCGATTTTGCCGCCCTTGGCGTGGATGTGTATCTGTTCTCCAGCTATAAAACCTATGGGCCCCATCAGGGCATTATGCTGACCCGCGCCGATTTTGCGGAAGAACTGCCTGCGCAGGGGCATTATTTCAACGCTGAAACCTTGTACAAACGTCTTACCCCCGCAGGGCCAGACCATGCGCAAATCGCCGCCTGCGCGGGGATTGCCGATTATATCGATGCGCTGCACGACCATCACTTTGGCCCCAATCCAGATGCGGCAGCGCGCGGGCGCAAGGTACATGATCTGATGCGGCGGGCCGAAGTGGCGATGATGGCCCCGCTGCTAGATTATCTGGCGGCGCGCAATGATTTGCGCCTGATTGGCCCGCGAAATGCCGAAGACCGCGCGCCAACGCTTGCCGTGGCGCTGGATATTGCAGCCGCCCCTGTGGCGGCGGCGCTGGCAGATCATGGCATTGCGGCATCGGGCGGGGATTTTTACGCCGTGCGCCCGATAGAGGCATTGGGCATTGACCGCGCTAGGGGCGTTTTGCGCCTGTCTGCGGTGCATTATACCTCGCATGATGATATCGACCGCGCGATCAAAGCGCTGGATGTCGTTCTATCCAAAGGGTGAAACTGGTTTATATGCGGGGGGTTGGTGATCCAACATCCCCGCGCCATCGTAAACCTTAACAAAGGTAAGGATGGCATGACACAGGCTTTGATTATTTGGTTTCGCCGCGATCTGCGCCTTGATGACCACCCGATGCTGCAAGCGGCGCTGCGCACGGGCCGTCCGCTGATTCCTGTGTTCATTTGTGATCCAGAAACCGAAGCCTTGGGCGCTGCGGCGCGCTGGCGGCTGGGGCAGGGCGTGGCGCAGTTTACCCAAACACTGCAAAGCGTGGGCAGCCGTTTGATTTTGCGCAAAGGGGCGGCGGCGCAAGTTTTGGATGATCTGTTGGCGCAAACGGGCGCTGCTGGTGTGATGTGGCAGCGCATGTATGATCCTGCCAGCACGGCGCGCGACGGTGCGATTAAGGCCAGTTTGCGCGGCAGGGGGCTGATGGCCGACAGCTTTGCTGGCGCGCTGCTGATTGAACCTTGGCAGGTTGAAACGGGGCAGGGCGGGCCGTACCGCGTGTACTCGCCCTTCTGGCGGGCGATTGCGGGCAGGGATTTTGGCGCGGCTGTGGCTGCGCCAAAATCCCTGCCCGCGCCCGATGTTTGGCCTGCCAGTGATGATTTGGCCCAATGGCGCATGGGCGCAGATATGCGGCGCGGCGGGGATGTTGTGGCGCAATATGCCACCGTGGGCGAGGCGGGCGCGCTGGCGCGGCTTGACCATTTCACGGCGCAGAAAATTGATGCCTATAAAGAGGCGCGCGATTATGTCGGCATTGATGCCAATTCGGGCCTGTCGGAAAATCTAAGCTGGGGCGAAATTGGCCCGCGCCGCATTTGGCACACGGCCGAAGGCCCGCTGCAATCTGGCGCGCGAGGGGCCGAGCATTTTCGTAAAGAACTGGTCTGGCGCGAATTTGCCTACCATCTGATGCACCATTTCCCCCATATCCTGACCCGCAATTGGCGCGAGGAATGGGATGGCTTCCCGTGGGCGGGCGATGGTGCGCAGGCCGAGGCGTGGCGGCGCGGCATGACGGGCGAGCCGTTTGTAGATGCGGCCATGCGCGAGGTTTATGTGACAGGCCGTATGCACAACCGCGCGCGGATGATTGTGGCGTCTTACCTGACCAAACATTTGATGACACATTGGCGGGTGGGCGCAGATTGGTTTGCCGAAGTGCTGACCGATTTTGATCCCGCGAGCAATGCGATGGGCTGGCAATGGGTGGCAGGCAGTGGCCCCGATGCCGCCCCCTATTTCCGCGTATTCAACCCCGCAGGGCAGGCGGATAAGTTTGACAGCGATCACGCCTATCGCCGCAAATGGATTGCCGAAGGGCAGGCCCGCCCGCCCGCCACAGCGATGCAGTTTTTTGGCGCCATTCCGCGCGCTTGGGGATTGCAGCCCACGCAGCGCTATCCTGCGCCGATCATCGATTTGGCGGCAGGGCGCGCGCGCGCTTTGGCGGCTTACAGCGCACGGGGCGGCGAAAAAATTACCGAAATGGCCCCATGAAGACCTTGAGCGTCGGGCAACTTCCTGCAACCATAGAAAAAACGCCTCTGGGGGGTAAATGACAGTACTGACATCGACGCAGGGCCAAAAAGACCTGCCGCGTTATTTCCATGCCGTTTATGGCGTGGCCAAGAATTTATCGCGCGGGCGGCTGGATTTTGTGTTGCCTGACGGGCGGCGGTTTCGCATTGAAGGGGCGGCGGCGGGGCCTGCGGCTGAAATTGTCATTCATGACACGGAAATTTTTGCGCGCCTTATTCGGGAAGGGGATTTGGGGTTTTCGGAATCCTACCTAGAAGGCGGCTGGACGACGCCCGATTTGCAGGCGTTTATGGATTTAATCCAAATGGGCAATGACGCGGTCTATGACGGGTTTCCCGCCATGCGCCTTGTGCGCGCCTATGAACGGTTTCGGTTTTGGATGCAGTCCAACACCAAAAAGGGATCACGCAAAAACATCGCCTATCACTATGATCTGGGCAATGATTTTTACAAGCTGTGGCTGGATGACAGCATGACCTATTCCTCGGCCCTGTTCAAAACGGGTCAAGAGGGGCTCGAGGCGGCGCAAGAGCTGAAATATGCCTCGATGGTGGATCAGATGGGCGCCAAGGCAGGCGATCACGTGCTGGAAATTGGCTGCGGCTGGGGCGGGTTTGCCGAATATGCCGCCGCCAAGCGCGGGCTAAAGGTGACGGCGCTGACCATTTCGAAACAGCAGCACGCCTATGCAGTCGCGCGGATTGCGGCGGCGGGCCTGTCTGACCGTGTCGAGATCAAGCTGCAAGATTACCGCGACGAGCGGGGCACCTATGACGGCATCGCCAGTATCGAAATGTTCGAAGCCGTGGGCGAGAGGTATTGGCCAACCTATTTCAGTGCGCTGCGCGATCGGCTAAAACCGGGGGCGTCGGCCACGCTGCAAATCATCACAGTGCCCGATCATCGTTTTGCCTCCTATCGCAAGGCCGTTGATTTTATTCAGAAATATATCTTCCCGGGCGGGATGCTGCCATCGCCTGCCGCGCTGAAAGTGCAGATCGACAGCGCGGGCCTGCGTTTTGCGCATTCCATCGAATTTGGCCGCAGCTATAGCCAAACCCTGCGCCGTTGGCACGAAAGCTTTACCGCAAGCTGGCCGCAAGTGGCGGCGATGGGCTTTGACGAGCGGTTTCGGCGGATGTGGGAGTATTATCTGACGTCTTGTGCAGGGGCCTTTGAAGGTGGCACTTGTGATGTGACGCAGATTACGGTGACGCGGCCCTAGGGCGGGATCGCTGCCAGCCGCGGGGGCTTCGCGCCCCTACTACCTGCTTTGCTGTGCAAAGCAGGCTCCCCGCGGGATATTTGGAGAGCGAGGAAGGTAGGGGAGTCTTGCCAAAGCCGCGCCTTAGCGGCAAAGTTGCGGGCAGGTTTTGGGGGCTGATCTGTGAACATAGAGACGCGCAAAGTGCCAAGTCACGAAGTGACCTATCTGCGCCTACGCGATATGATCCTGTATGGGCAATTGGCCCCTGGTCAGCCTGTCACCATTCAGGGGCTGACGCAGAATCTTGGTGCAGGCATGACCCCTGTGCGCGAGGCGATACGGCGGCTGGCAACCGAAGGGGCGCTGTTGCCGCAGGGCAATCGGCGTGTGTCTGTGCCGCGCATGACGGCTGCCGATTTGGATCAGATTGCCTTTGCGCGGCTGGCGATTGAACCGCGCCTTGCGCAATTGGCCGCCCAGCACGCCAGCCCTGTTTTGCTGGGGCAGCTAGAGGAATTAGACATCGAAGTGGACAGATCGGTTTTGGCGGGGGATATACCTGCCTATCTGACATCGAACCACGCCTTTCACTTTGCCCTTTATGGGGCGGCGGGGGCGGGGGTTTTGTTGGATATGGCGCAAAGCCTGTGGCTGCGATTTGGCCCCAGCCTGCGCGTTGTCACCCAGCTTTCTGGCCGCGCCAGCCTGCCTGACAGCCACAAGGCCATTATCACCGCGCTGCGAGCCGGGGATGGGGCAGGGGCGGGGTTGGCGATGACGCATGATATTGAAATCGGCCTTGCCCATGTGCGCGATGCGATACGGGCGAATGCGCTTTAAGGCTTTGATTTCGCAGTTTAAAATAATTTGATCAAATTTCTTGAAGCGGGGCGAATTTGATCCTATGCTGCCAGCAACGCCGCCCAGATTCGGGCGCGCAGGCTGGAGGCCGCGATGAACAAGATCACCAACCATATGCCCACGGCAGAGTTGCAGGCGCTGGACGCCGCCCACCATATGCACCCGTTTACTGAAAACGCCGCGCTGGCGCGCAAGGGCGCGCGGATTATGACGGGCGGCAAGGGTGTTTGGCTGACCGACAGCGAGGGGCATAAGATTATCGACGGTATGGCGGGGCTGTGGTGCGTGAACATCGGCTATGGGCGCACCGAACTGGGCGAGGTGGCCCGCGCGCAGATGGATCAACTGGCCTATTACAATACCTTCTTCCAAACCAGCCACGTGCCTGCCATTGCGCTGGCGGCCAAACTGGCCGAACTTGCCCCTGCGGGCATGGGGCATGTGTTTTTTGCGGGTTCGGGGTCGGAAGCCAATGACACCAATATTCGCATGGTGCGCCGATATTGGGATATTAAGGGGCAGCCTGAGAAGCGCATCATCATCGCGCGGCACAATGGCTATCACGGATCGACCATGGGCGGCGGCAGCCTTGGCGGGATGAAGCCGATCCACGATCATGGCGGAAAACTAGCGGGGATTGTGCATATTGGCGAGCCGAACTGGTGGGCGCAGGGCGGGGATATGACCCCCGACGAGTTTGGCCTCGCACGCGCGAAAGAGCTTGAAGCCAAGATCCTTGAACTTGGCGTGGAGAATGTTGCGGCCTTTATTGGCGAGCCTGTGCAGGGCGCGGGCGGGGTGATTATTCCGCCAGATAGCTATTGGCCCGAAGTGCAACGCATTGTCGACAAATACGGCATTTTGCTGATTGCGGACGAGGTGATTACAGGCTTTGGCCGCACGGGCAATTGGTTTGGCAGCACGACCTTTGGCATCAAACCCCACATCATGACCATCGCTAAGGGTCTGTCATCGGGCTATCAGCCGATTGGCGGCAGCATTGTCTGTGACGAGGTGGCCGAAGTGATGGGCAGCAACGGCGATTTTAACCATGGCTACACCTATTCAGGGCACCCCGTGGCCGCTGCCGTGGCGCTGGAAAACCTGCGGATTTTGCAAGAAGAAAAGATCATCGAACATGTGCGCGATATCGCTGGCCCCTATCTGGCCAAGAAATGGGCCGCGCTGACCGATCATCCGATGGTGGGCGAGGCGAAAATGGTGGGGCTGATGGGCAGCATCGCGCTGACCCCGAATAAGGCCACGCGCGCTAAGTTTGCGTCCGAGACAGGGACAATTGGCTATCGCACGCGCGAGCGGTGCTTTGCCAATAACCTGATCATGCGCCATGTTGGGGATCGTATGATTATCGCCCCGCCACTGGTGATTACGCCTGATGAGATTGATATCTTGATGGATCGCGCGTGGAAAAGCCTTGATGAAAGCTACAGCGCGATTAAGGCCGATGGGCTGTTTGTGTCGGCCTAAGGCGCGTATGCCTGCATTTGCCTTTGCGCGCCCAAGTCCGCCCCTTGAGTTTGGCGCAAAGCGGGCCTAGTTTGGCGCAAAGTTTAAAGGACAGACGATGCGCATTCACACCGACTTGGCTGATACAATTGGCAATACGCCGCTGCTGAAATTGCGGGCCGCGTCAGAGATGACGGGCTGCACCATTTTGGGCAAATGCGAGTTTTTGAACCCCGGCCAATCGGTTAAGGATCGCGCGGCGCTGTATATTATTCGCGATGCGGTGGCTAAGGGGCTGCTGAAACCGGGCGGCACGATTGTAGAGGGTACGGCGGGCAATACGGGTATTGGGCTGGCGCTGGTCGGGGCCAGCATGGGCTTTCGCACGGTGATTGTTATTCCCGAAACGCAAAGCCAAGAGAAAAAGGATATGATCCGCCTTGCGGGCGCGGAATTGGTGCAAGTGCCTGCTGTGCCGTATAAAAACCCCAATAATTATGTGCGCTATTCGGGGCGGCTTGCGGCGGAATTGGCCCGCACCGAACCCAATGGCGCGATTTGGGCCAACCAGTTTGACAATGTGGCCAACCGCCAAGCCCATATTGAAACCACAGGGCCAGAGATTTGGGAACAAACGGGCGGCCGCGTGGATGGGTTTATCTGCGCGGTGGGCAGTGGCGGCACGCTGGCGGGGGTGGGCATAGCGCTGCAGCCCAAGGGCGTGAAGGTGGGGCTGGCCGACCCCGAAGGCGCGGCGCTGCACGCCTTTTACACCACGGGGGCGTTTGACGCGCCCGGAACCTCGATCAGCGAAGGCATTGGGCAGGGGCGCATCACCGCCAATTTGGAAGGGTTTAAACCCGATTTTTCCTATCGCATTCCCGATAGCGAGGCGCTGCCTTTGGTGTTTGATATGCTGGAGGATGAGGGGATTTGTCTGGGCGGGTCTTCGGGCATCAACATCGCAGGCGCGATCCGTATGGCGCGCGACATGGGGCCGGGAAAAACCATCGTCACCATCTTGTGCGATTATGGCAACCGCTATCAATCCAAACTGTATAACCCTGTGTTTTTGCGCGAAAAGGGTTTGCCCGTGCCTGCATGGCTGGACCGCGCGCCCCACGCCGTCCCCACGGTGTTCGAGGACGCATGATCCGCGCGACTTGGCCCGTATTTGCGGCCTGTCTGGCAATCTCGCTGGTGCTGGGGGGCACGTCTGGCGCGCAAACCGCAGCGCCGCAAGTGGGCCAAGCCGATGCCAGCGGCGCGCTGACCCCGCGCCAAGGGGTGGCGGCAACGGCGCTGAGTGCCGTGCAGACCGATTTGGCCGCAGAAGAGGCCAATGCTGCGCTGGATTATCAGGCATGGGACAAAATGGCCGCGCGGGTCGAGCGGGCGATTGAAGATCGGCGCGCGTCGGATTCTGCGCTGGAAACGCTGCGCGGGCAATTGGTGGAATGGCGCGGCGCATTGCAGGGGGCGCAAAGCGCCAATTCGGCCCGTATTGCCACGCTGCGCGCGCAGATCGCGGCCCTTGGCCCTGCGCCAGCCGCTGGCGCGGTGGAAAGTGAAGACCTTGCCAACCGCCGCGCGGAACTGACCCAGCAATTGCTGCGCCTTCAGGCACCTGCGATTACCGCGGACGAGGCGTATCGGCGCGCAGATGGCTTGATCCGCGAAATTGACCGCACCGTGCGCGAACGCCAAGCGGATCAGCTGCTGCAAGCATGGCCTGCCCCCATCAACCCCACCAATTGGCCCGAAGGGGTAATTGGCCTGACCGATACAGGCCTGCGCCTGTGGGAAGAAATCACCACCAATTGGGCCGATGACGCGCGGCGCAGCGCGTTTTACACCAACTTGCCGCTGATTGTCTTGGTTCTGGCCATTGGCCTTGGGCTAAGCATTACGGCGCGCAGATGGGTGCAGGATTTTGCCGTGGGCCTGCGCGAAAAAGGGTCTGTCGGGGCGCAGCGCATTATCGCGCTGCTGGCCAGTTTGGGCGAGGTGGTCTTTCCGCTGACCGGGGTGGCTTTGGTGACGCTGGCGCTGATTTTATCGCAGATGCTGGGCGATCTGGGCGGGCAGATTGTGGATGCCGCCCCCGATATTGTGCTGCCACTGGTGGCGGCGGCATGGATGGCGGGGCGGATTTTTCCGCGCGGCAGCTTGGCTGGGCCGCTGAACCTTGGCACCGAAGGGCGCGCCGAGGCACGGGTTTTGGCGGTGTTGATGGGGCTGATGCTGGGCGTGGAAAGCCTGCGCGATGCGGCCATGACATCACAGGATTATTCCGAAGGTACCACATCGGTTACCAGTTTTCCCGGCCTTGTGATTGCGGGTCTTTTGCTGCTGCGCATGGGGCAGCTTTTGGCACGGCATCTGAAAACCCTGCAATCGCGCGAAGGCGAGGCGCAGAATTTTGGCCGCTCTTCCCTGCTGCTTGTCGCGCGGGCCACTTTGGCGATTGGGCTGATCGGCCCCGTTTTGGGCGCGGTGGGGTATGTCGCTGGCGCATCGGCCATTATTTACCCCGCCATCTATAGCCTTGGGTTGATTGCGGTTTTGCTGATTTTACAGCATCTGATTGGCGATTTATACGCGATGATCATGCGCGGATCGGCCGAGGCGGGAGATGCGCTGATCCCTGTCTTGGCCAATTTCGCACTGTCTGTCCTAAGCCTGCCGATTTTCGCGCTGATCTGGGGCGCGCGGGTGTCTGACATCACCGAAGTTTGGACGCGTTTTCGCGAGGGGTTCCAGCTGGGTACCACGCGCATTTCGCCCACCGATTTTATGTTTTTGGCCGTGGTTTTTGCCATTGGCTATGGGCTGACGCGGCTGCTGCAGGGCGCGCTGCGATCCACCATCTTGCCGCGCACGGGGCTGGATCAGGGCGCGCAGAATGCGGCTGTGTCGGGCGTGGGGTATTTGGGCATTATCCTTGCCGCGCTGATTGCCATTAACACGGCGGGGATAGATCTGTCTGGCCTTGCCATTGTGGCTGGGGCCTTGTCGGTGGGTATCGGTTTTGGCCTGCAAAACATTGTGTCGAACTTTGTTTCTGGCATAATCTTGCTGATCGAACGCCCCGTATCCGAAGGCGATTGGATCGAGGTGGGCACGACCAGCGGTATCGTGAAATCGATCTCGGTGCGGTCGACCCGTATCCAAACCTTTGACCGATCTGATGTGATTGTGCCCAATACCGATTTGGTGGCGCAAAGGGTGACCAACTGGACGCGTTTTAACCTGACAGGCCGCGTGATTGTGCCCGTATCCGTGCCCCATGGCACCGACAGCCGCCGTGTAGAGGTGATTTTGCGCGAAATTGCCGAAAGCCAGCCGATGGCGCTGATGAATCCCGCGCCAGTGGTCGCGCTGATGGGGCTGGGGGCCGACACACTGAATTTTGAAATCCGCGTGATTTTGCGCGATGTGAACGCGCAAATTGCTGTGCGCAGCGAGATCAACCACCAAATCGCCGCGCGCTTTGCCGCCGAAGGTATTGTGTTTTCAGCGGCCCAAGCCGCGCCAGCGCCCAGCAATCAGGCCAGCGCGTCGATCAGATCAGCGCCCAATCGCCGCGCCAAAGCAGCGCCATCCTCCGCGCCCGAGCCCGGCACATGACCCCCATTACAGACCCTTTGTTTCGCGCCGACGCCTATCTGCGCAGTGCCCCTGCCCGCGTGCTGGCCCATACGCTGGAAGGGGGCGTGGTGCTGGATGCTTCGGTGTTCTACCCAACGGGCGGCGGCCAGCCTGGGGATGCGGGGGCGCTGGAATGGCAGGGTGGGCGGCTGGCCATTGCCACAGCGGTTAAGGCCGAAGACGGCGCAATTGCGCTGGTGCCCGCCGAACCTGCGCTGCTGCCGCCCGTGGGGGCCGATGTGGTGCAGCACCTAGATTGGCCGCGCCGCTATGGGCTGATGCAGATGCACACCGCGCTGCATTTGCTATCAGTCGTCATTCCGCTGCCCGTAACGGGCGGGCAAATTGCCGTGGGGCGGGGGCGGCTTGATTTTGATTTGGAAGACGCGCCGCGCGATATCGCCGCGCTGAACGACGCGCTGAACCTGATGATCCAGCGCGATTTGCCCGTGACCACAGATTGGATCACGGATGAGGAGTTGCTGGCCAAACCCGCGCTGGTGAAAACCATGTCCGTGCGCCCGCCGATGGGGCAGGGGCGGGTGCGTCTGGTGCGCATAGGGCAGGGCGATAATGTGGTGGACCTGCAGCCCTGCGGCGGCACCCATGTGGCCCGCACCGCCGAAATCGGCCCCGTTTCGATTGGTAAGATCGAAAAAAAAGGCCGCCAAAACCGCCGTGTTTACCTGCATTTGGGCGCGCCCGAACAAGAGTGACGCGCGCCCCGCGGCGGATGCACGGCCCCCAACTATTTCCCGCAGCCCCCCTTGCAGGCAGACCCCCATTGCGGCTAAACACCCCCAACGGACAGGTGGCCGAGTGGTCGAAGGCGCACGCCTGGAAAGTGTGTAGGCGGGGAACCGTCTCGAGGGTTCGAATCCCTCTCTGTCCGCCAATTTCCAACTCATCATTTAGGTTACGGATCTGCTGGCGGGCGCTTATCATTGCCCTGCGTGGCAGGCTTACAAACAGGGGC